>NZ_JBFODD010000065.1:0-62901 GCF_040908115.1 Aeromonas sp. R7-1
TCCCAGGTAAACGGCCTGGACCAGGGCAACCGCAACGCCAACGATGGCATCTCTCTGGCGCAGACCGCTGAAGGGGCCATGGACGAAGTGACAGGTATGCTGCAACGCATGCGTACCCTGGCGCAACAATCTGCCAACGGCTCCAACTCCGCCAAAGATCGTGAAGCTCTGCAGAAGGAAGTGGATCAGCTGGGGGCGGAGATCAACCGTATCTCCAAAGACACCACCTTTGCCGGTACCAAATTGCTGGATGGCAACTACAGCGGCAGCTTCCAGGTCGGTGCGGATGCCAACCAAACCATTGGTTTCAGCCTCTCCCAGGCTGACGGTTTCAGCATCTCCGGCATTGCGGCTGCAGCCAACACGACGGTGGATGTAGGTACTGTCATTGGTACAGCCATCAACGTTACCGCCATCTTTGCTGCCGGTAGCTCTATCAGCATTAGCACTCAGAATGGTGCTCAACAGGTTCTGGCTGCTGCTGATGCCATGTTGGGAGTAGTGGACAGCAAGCGTGCAGAGCTGGGTGCGGTGCAGAACCGTCTGGACTCCACTATTCGTAACCAGGCCAATATCTCGGAAAACGTGAGCGCAGCACGTTCCCGTATCCGCGATGCAGACTTTGCGACAGAAACCGCCAACATGACCAAGCAGAACATCCTGCAACAGGCGGCTTCCAGCATCCTGGCCCAGGCCAACCAGCGTCCGCAGTCTGCACTGCAACTGCTGGGTTAAGCGGGCCGTAACGTCAACATCATTGATATGAGGAGCAGCAGATGGGCAATGAATCGATAGCCATGCCTTCTGTTTCTTCGACGCTAACTCAACATGGCGGCCCTCAGGCCGCCATGCCTGCTTCTTCATCCGTTGCGGGTGGACATGATGTGGCCGAACAGAAAGGCGTCGAGTCGGCAGCCAAGGCATCGCAGGAGCCACCGACACACATCAAGGCAGTCAAGCCGAGCATTGACAAGGCCTATATAGAAAAACAGGCCCAAGAATTGCAGGAACGCTTGGACAACTTGAGCAAGATGAAGGGATGGACAATCAACTTCAGTCTGGTTCCCGAGCTGGAGCAGCCGGTCATCAAGGTCATTGATGTGGATACCAAACAGGTTATCCGACAGATCCCGAGTGAAGAAATGCTCTTGATGAACAAGAGGTTGCAGGCCATGGAGCAGGCAGGGAACACCCTGCCAAGTCTCTCCGGGCTGTTGTTCGATGGCCAGGTGTAACCTGATATTTTAAGTCGATAGACAGGAGGATGTGATGGCAATTACTTCAGCAGGGGCGGGGTCTGGACTCGATCTTGAAAGTGTGATCTCGGCGAGTGTTGCAGCGAAAAAAGCTCAATTGCAACAGCCGATCATTACCAAGCAAAACAGTACCCAGATCTCCTTGTCCGGTATCGGTCAGCTGAAATCCTCCATCTCTGCCTTTACCGACATTCTTGATAAACTGAGTGCGCCAGGTGCGTTCAACAAACGTGCCATCAACATCACCCAGAGCAAAGATGACCCCATTTTGAAGGTGGAGAGCAAGTCTGGTGCTTCCAACGGTCAATACAACATCATCGTCAATAAGTTGGCGGAAACGAGCCGCCAGGAGGGGATCTTCGACAGTTCGACCACCCCTCTGGCGACTCAGGATGGGCAACTGACCTTCAAAGCGGGTGACAAGACGTTCAAGGTTGATGTGAAGGCTGGGGACACCCTGCAAGATATCCGTAAAAGCATCAACAGTAATGGCGATAACTTCGGCCTGAGTGTCAACATCGTAAACACGGCTGATGGCAAGGCCAAGCTGGTGATCGACTCCGGTATCTCGGGAGACGGCAAGGATTTGACCATCACCGGCGATAACGCCGAGCTAGGGGTCTTCGAAGCCGGTGGCGGTGTGATGAGCCAGACCCGGGCAGCCAGCAGTGCCGAGATTAACGTGGATGGCAACGTCCTCAAGAGTGATACCAACACCTTTGATGATTCCATTCAGGATCTCAAGGTGACGGTACTTCGCGTGTCGGATAAAGACAGTGCGGGGGATCTCAAGGCAAACAAGGTCGATATCACGACCGATAAGACCTCCATTCAGGAGCTTGTCCAGCAGTTCGTTGATGGTTACAACACTCTGCAAGACAAGATGAATTCCCTGGGCAAACGCAACACCTTCGTGGGTGGTGTGAAGCAGGACGATGGCGGTGCCCTGGCCGGTGATTCCACCACCCGAGCGATCGAGTCTTTCATGAGCAACCTGCTGGTCAGCCCTTCTCAGAACAGCGGTACTTATTCCACCGTCTTTGAGATTGGCATCAAGATGGACAACAAGGGAAAACTGTCCCTCGACAAGACGAAGTTCGGGGAAGCTGTCGACAAGAACTTCGATCAGGTGGTGGCCCTGTTTGGGGGAGAGAAGGGGCTGGCATCTACCCTTAATTCCGGCCTGAAAGAATATACCAAGAGCGGCGGTATGCTTGCGCAACGAGAAGATGTCCTGAATTCGGATTTGCGTGCGCTGACCCAAAAAACGGCGACGGCCAATGCCCAGTTGACGAAGTATGAAGCGGCATTGCGCGCCCAGTACGGCAGTCTGGATGCCTTGTTGGTCAAGATGAACAGTTCTGCTTCTGCATTGGCAACATTGCAGACGAGTTATCAGAAGTCTTGATAGATCGAGAGTGTTGAATTATGTACAAGCGCAATATCAAAGCATATACAGCGGGTAATTTGGCGGCCGATCTGGCCACTGCAGACCCTCACCGTGTCATCCAGTTGATGATGCAGGGCTGCCTGGAGCGACTGGCTCAAGCCAAGGGAGCCATTGAGCGCAATGACATGGAGGCCAAAGCCACTGCCGTCTCCAAGGCACAAGGATTGCTTCACGGGTTGCAGGATGCGCTGGACATGAGCCAGGGGCGCATGGCGGAGGATCTGTATGGGCTTTACGCCTATATGGATGAACGGGTATGGGATGCCAGTCTGAACCGGGATACGGCGCCTCTTGATGAAGTGATGACTCTGATGCTGACCATCAAGTCAGGCTGGGATCAACTGCCTGAATCCGAAAAACACCAAGGTTATCAGATGAGACAGCAGTTGGGTGAGCTGTGAGCTCCAGGCTTACCGTGCTCGAAGAGGCACTGGACGAGAATGCCCGCCTCATGGAGACGCTGTTGCGGCAGCAGCAATATGATGATGCCTTGCAATGCATGGATGACAGGCTTGTCTTGATCGATAAGCTGGTCACGCTGGCCAGCGGCGATGCGGCAGAGCAACAGGCGGTAGCCGCTCTGGCCGTCAGATTGTCCGTTCAGGAAGAGGCCATGAAAAACCTGGCCGCCACTCATCATCATGCCATTTTCGAACAGTTGACCCTGTTCGGAAGAGCCAGCAAGGCCGGTCAGGCCTATCGTGTGAACAGCAAGGAGTTCTGATGTCGCTCAATGTCGATTCCGCCCTGATGCAAGCTGAGCAGGATGCACTGCGACTCCAGCAGCAGGCGGAACAGGAAGCCGCCATGGCAGTGGCGTTGCCGCTGAGATTTGAACAGAATATGGCGGCATTCCGTCGATATATTCCCCATATCGCCGATACCTATGAGCGCTATCAACCCGCTCGCCCGTTCAGGTTCTTCTGCAACGAGAATGGTCAACCCAATCTTGAGTGGCTAGATGATGGCGTTGCCGTCTACGGCAACGAACCCTACCTCATCTGTGAGACCCTGGTCACCGAGTTCATGGAGAAAGGGGGCCTGTCCAAGTTCTCCTTCAGCCAGGAGGCAAATCCCCTTGGCTTTATGCATGTCGAGTATCTCAACAAGCTGAATGCTTACCTTGACGATATTTCTGAGACGGAGACCCAGCTTGAACATGTACCCAATGAGGTCCCCAGTGCCCTGGTGTTTGGCGTCGGTCTCGGGTACCACCTTGGCTATCTCTATGAAAGGTGCAAGATCGGCACTCTGTTCCTCTTCGAGCCGGATCTGGATCTCTTTTACGCCTCCTTGTACTGCTTCGACTGGGCACCTTTGCTCGATTACCTGCATCAGGAGAACCTGGGGATGCAGATCCTGCTGGGACAGGATGAAGAGAGCATCGTCAAGGATTTCGCCTCTGCCATTCACAGCCGTGGCTCCTTCCTGATTGCCAATGCATTCATCATGTGGGGCTATCAGAATGAGAAGATCAAAAAGCTGATCGAAAAGGTGCAGCAAGAATATTTCTTGCTGGTGATGGGGTGGGGGTTCTTTGACGACAATCTGATCGCCCTGTCTCACACCATCAACAACATCGAGCGCGGAGTCCCGTTCCTGCAAAAAGATCGGCGGGTCTCGCCCCAGTATCAACGAACCCCTGTTTTCATCGTCGCCAATGGTCCGTCTCTGGATGATGCCATTGCTGTCATAGAACAGAACAAAGACAAAGCCATCATCATTTCGTGTGGCAGCGCCATTTCTGCCTTGCACAAAGTGGGCATCAAACCGGATATTCACGTCGAGACGGAAAGAACCAAGGTCGTTTATGATTTCCTGGTGAACCTGGATGATCCTGAATATCTGCGCGATGTGCTGTTCCTGAGTACCGATGTCATTCATCCTGACTGCGCGACGCTGTTCAATACCTCGGCACTCGCATTCAAACTCAGTGAACCTGGCGTCGTGCTTTATCGAAATTATTTCCCCGGTTTACAACCTTGTGCGGCCCTGGGAGGGGTGAACCCCTTGGTCGGCAACATCGGTGTCAGTGCTCCCATCCACCTTGGCTTCAAGCATCTTTATCTCTTCGGTCTGGACAATGGGTACAAGCACAAGGGGCATCACCATTCCCGGCTCAGCTCTTACTACAACAATGAAGAGAGTGCCGGAACCCTGGGTGAGATGATGTATGGCGACAGCCAATGGCGGCGAGAAGGGAATTTTGGCGGTATGGTCATCAGCAACGCCATGTTTGATACCTCCCGCCATGTCATGGAGCAAGCACTGGCGGCCAATCCCGATGTACAGTGTTTCAACTGTAGCGATGGCGCCAAAATAACCCATACCAGAGCCTTGCCCAGCGTTGAAATCAGCTTCTCCCAGCGCGTTGACAAGACGGCGTTGCTGGGAGAAATCGCATCGTTGTGCGTCCCTATTCCACTGTCCAAAGAAGACTTTTCTTCTCTGCTCGATGTCGAGTTCTTCAATATCTTTATCGACAAGATGATGGAAGAATGGCAGCAGCCGTTCACGTCGCGCAACGAAGTGAACCAGTTGATGTTGCGCAACTTTGGTTACCTCGCCCAGATTGCCGCCACACGGCAGCAGCATATTACCCAGACCATGGTCGGCTCAATGAACTATGTGTTTACGCTGTTGAGCTCCATTCTCTATTCGTTCGAAGGTGAAGAGAAAACCCTGCAACTGATGAAGCCCGCCATCGCGTTGTGGCTGGAGTTTCTCGGGAAGGTGAAGGCGATGTATCCAAGAGCGCTCGACAGTGTGGACATGATAGATAACGAAGTGATGGCATTGTTCAGAAAAAAAGCGGGTAGCAAGGTGTGAATCTTCCCCGGAAGGGGTTATACAAGCCATGAGCCTTGCACGAAGAAAAATACCGACCCAGGGTCGGTATTTTTTATCTTTTTGGATAGGGGTTCTGCGCTGCGAGCAACCTTGCATCCTTTCGCAAGATTTGCACGGAGATTAAGGCATCCGGTTCCATTTCTGCGCTACCGTCGTGATGCTGTACATGTTCAAACAGACGGTGGTAACCCGGATGCCAACCAAACAGCTCCCCATAGTTCATCTTGTAGCTGAATAAATGGGCATGATGTTGATAGTCGTTGCGATAATGTCCTGCCGGCGGGTTGAAATCCAGTATGGTCATCAGGCCCCGATCGGCCAGTAGCGCATCGCTGCCAGCGGCAATCTTGAACAAGTCTTGGGGATCGCACAGATAGAGGCAGAAGCCGAAGATGATGAGATCGACAGGTTCTATATCGGGCAGACTGTCGGCCGTTCCGACTGCAAGGTGCAACCCGGGATAGCGTGTGCTCCCGTCTTCAATGGCGCTGGCCGAAGGGTCCACCCCATAGCATCGGGCACCGTAGTGCTCGGCCAGCTGCGCCAGCCGCCAGCCGTTGGCACAGCCTATCTCCAGGATCCTGGCTGGTCTGCTGCCCAGATATTCCAGCGCCTTGAAGATGGGATCATTTGCCAGAGATTTATCGAGGATGGCGGCCTTGTTGCGCTTATACCACTCATTCCCTTCGTGGTCCATGAAGACGTTCTTCTGATGCATATGCCCTTCCATTATTTAAAAACGTCGTTGTTTACCGGCGTGTTTGCCAATATAGGTTGAGTAACAGTTTTTCCTATCACATCAGGAAGATATTTGGGCGCCAATCCAAAGCCAGGACGTACACTGCGCACCGCATCTGCCGTGATGGTTTCTCCCACCTGCAGGTCTTTGACAAAATAGAGAGAGCGCCGAAATTTTACATTTCCCACTTCGCTGGATTTTCGGCTGTAATCCACTTGACCCAGTGCAGACCATGCTGTTCTGGCACTAATACATAGTTGCTTTAATTCTGTCGGCTCCAGCGAAAAACTATCGTCAGGACCACCGCCATTGCGATCCAGAGTAAAATGTTTCTCAATGACCGATGCTCCCAAGGCAACACTGGCAATAGCTGTTGTATTGTCGAGCGTATGATCGGATAACCCAGTCACTAATCCGAAGCGCTGCTGCATATCTAGCAAGGTGCGCAAGTTGTAATCTTCAGCCGGAGCAGGATAACCACTGACACAGTGAAGTATGGCTAATTCTTTGCAGCCACCAGTTCTCGCCGCCTCAATCGCATTTTCAATTTCTTCCGCGTTTGCCATGCCCGTCGATATGATCATGGGTTTGCCTGTGCTTGCGACATAGCGGATCAATGGTAGGTCAATTGCTTCAAAAGAAGCAATCTTGTAGGCAGGCGCATTGAGCTCTTCTAGGAGATCTACCGCGGTGGTGTCAAAAGGAGAGCTGAAAATTGTAATACCGATTTTACGGGCATGCTGAAATAAGGGAGCATGCCATTCCCAAGGTAGCTGAGCCTCTTGGTAAAGTTGATAAAGACTCTTACCGCGCCAAAGCCCTTCATGGATTTGAAATTCTGGGGAATTGCTGTTAAGAGTAATGGTGTCTGCTGTATAAGTCTGTAATTTTATAGCGCTAGCACCAGCATGCTTAGCCTCTGTAATTAAGCGGAATGCATTATTTAGATTGCCATTATGGTTAGCAGACATTTCTGCTATCACATATGGAGGAAAATCAACACCAATGCCAACATCATTAATAAATATTCTTGGTTTCATATGCTATCTGCTCCTGAATGCTGTTATTCTTTCTAGTTGAGCAGTTCTATTGGATTCCCATTGGGTTTTTAAAATAGCCAGTCTATGAACGTTGATAAACTCTCCATTAGTAAAGCGCTGATCCTTAAAAACCCCCTCAGTTTCAAAGCCAAACTTGTGGTGTAAAGTAATTACAGGGCGATTAAACTCTAATACCTCACAGTATAGTTTGTGTAAGCCAAGCGTAATGAATGCTAGGTCGAGCATCAGAAACTCCATCTTAGCTCCAGATCCTCTCGGTGCTGAAGGTGATGTGTAAAATGCCCAGGCTGAATTTTTATTACTCAAGTCTATATTGTTAAATGATGTTATGCCACATGGCTGCCCTTCGTATTCATACATATAATATCTTTGGTCTTGACGGAGTTTAGTTTTCTCCCACCAAGAATAATGCTCTTCACGCGATATAATATGCTGAGTGTACATATTACCTCTTACTTTTTGCTCGTTACGCCAAGCGAGCATTATATCAAGTTCATTTTCTCTAACATTTCGTAATACACCAAGAGAATCCATGGCAAAATTCCCATTTAAGTAGATATTATTTTGTCTGAAACTAACCAGACTCCTAAACCATCTGTAATACTACTGGCACAACTTGTCATTGCAGTGCTAGTTCCTGGTGCTGTAATAAATTCATTAACCCAATGTGTAATGTTTTTTTCCATATTTCTTTCTTGCATACACACAGCCGCTCCAGCCGACATTAAATTGTGTGCTGCTTCTTGTTGGTTGTCTGCAATTATCATCATCAATGTAGGTAAACCGAGACAGCATCGCTCCCAAGATGTACTACCCGCAGCACCGATCGCCAAGTCACTACTCGCCATAAGTTGCGCCATATTGTTAGCATTAACCAGTACTTCGGTTGGCCAGTGTAGAGTTGCAGCGAGATCTTCAATCTGTGTTAGCCATGGGGCCTTTGGTCCCATTACTACAAGGATCCGACAATCGTCAGGCAAGGGGGCACAGCGTAATGCATTCAACACTTGGCTAGTTACATTAAGCTTGTCGACACCCCCCATAGTGATCAGAACCTGTTTTAACACCGGACGCTGGCGCCGCTTTAGAGAGTATTCTCGTAATTCAGCAAATTCTGGGCGAAGCAATGCATAGCGTGGGCCGATCAGGAGTTGGCAACCGGGTGGGACATGCTTTCGGTAGTCATCGAGCTGGCGGCCCAGATTCTGGTCGAGCAGCAGATCGCAATCGTGAGGACGATCCGCAAGGTCATCGATCACCATGATTCGACCGACATAATTACGGAGCCTGCTTTCCCAGTGGGCGTCGAGAGCGTAGTGGTCGACAATCAACCATGCTGGACACAGCTCGGCCAGAATTACATGGGTTTGTGCAGCATCCAGCATCCTGCTGCATCCAAGCCAGCTCGCATGTGCAGGTGAGGATATGTCCGCAGAGCCTTGTTCTGGCTCGGCGACTGTGTCAAGCAGATGGCAGTGGTGCCCACGGGTACGGATAAGCTCAGCCAGGTGTCCTGGATGCGCACGGCAGATAAACCAGCACTCAGCCCCTTTCTCACTCAATGCATCGGCTAGGGTCAGACAGCGCATTACATGGCCTGAACCGATCTCCAGCGATGCATCGGTACGAAAAACAATCCGCTGGCCGTCTAGCCTCATGCTATCCGATGCTGTGCGTTGAGTCTGCGGCATATCTGGTTGCACTCAGCGCACCTTGAATACCGGCTGGATAGGCTCGCCATCCAGGGCCTGATGGATGGCCTTGCTCGCGTCCAGACGGATAAGCTCCGGCAGGACTTCGGCATAGACGGCCAGCAGGGTTCGAATGTCCTCTTCACTATGGGCAAGGTTCAGGTTGTGGCTGCCAAGGCTAAGGATGCCACGCTTGCACAGCTCCTGCATTAAATAGCTCTTTAACTGCCAGCTTGTGTGGTTGGTTGAATCACCTGTCAGTAAGAAACACCAACTGGGGTGGCCGGCGCTTTGCAGCCAGCCTGGGGCATCCAGCTTTTGCAACAGGGCGTTGAGCCCATCGAGCAGTTGCTGGCCCCGCTCGGCCAGGCGAGTGGGCACGTCGAGCCGACGCATCTTGCCGATCACGGCGTTGGCCGCCGCCAGGGCGATGGCATCGCCGCCGAAGGTGCCGGAGAAGAAGATGTCCTCCATGCGGCGCATGTACTGGCGGCGGCCCACTACGGCGGAGATGGGGAAGCCGTTGGCCATCCCCTTGCCGAAGGCGGCCAGATCCGGGGTCACCCCGAACAGGGTCTGGGCGCCTCCTAAATGATTTCTAAAACCTGTGATGGTCTCATCGAAGATGAGCAGGGCGCCGTGCTCGTCGCACAGCTGTCGCAGACCGGGCAGAAAGTCCGGGGCGGGCCAGGCGACGTTCATGGGCTCCAGGATCACGGCGGCAAACTCGCCGGGATGGGCTTCCAGCTGGGCCTTGAGGGAGGCCAGATCGTTGTAGTCGAAGCGATGGGTCAGCTCGCGTACGCACTCGGGCACCCCCAGGTGGCGGGTGGTGGAGCCTATGTACCAGTCCTGCCAGCCGTGGTAGCCGCAGACCGCGACCCGCTCTTGCCCTGTCACCGCGCGAGAGAGGCGGATGCAGGCGGAGGTGGCATCGGTGCCGTTCTTGCCAAAGCGCACCATCTCGGCGCAGGGAATCAGCTCGATCAGCTGTTCCGCCACCTCGGTTTCCAGCCGATGGGGAAGGGAGAAGATGGAGCCCAGGTTGAGCTGCTCCAGCACGGCCTGGTTCACCTCCGGATCGCAGTAACCCAGGCTGATGGCCAGCAGGCCGCTGGCAAAGTCGAGATACTCGTTGCCATCCACGTCCCACACTCTGGCACCCTGGCCGCGCTCGATAAAGAGCGGGGCGGCGCCGTAGGGGAAGCAGAGGCGGCTCTTGGAGAAGGTCTGGGACCCTAAGGGAATGCTCTGCTCGGCCCGGGCTGAGAGGGTCAGTGAATGCTGATACCGTGAGGTCATGAGTGGTTCTCCTTGGCCAGCGATCGCGCCAGCCCCTCATTGCGTTGATGTTGAGTGTTCAGGGTCGCCAACTGCGGCTCACGAGCCAGCAGGGCGAGAATGTCGTCGGTGGCAAAGGCCGGGTTTGACGGGTAGAGGCGCTGATATATCTGCTCAACCAGGGCGAAGTCGGCGGGCTCGTCCACCGTCCAGCGCAGGTGGGCTAGGCTGGGGGTGCGGCTAAGTGCCCCTATCTTGAACTGATCCGCATGCTGGCGGATGTAGTAGGTGACGTGCTCGCGCTGGGTCGGGGTGTGGGCGTACTCGGCCAGCAGCGCCAGGGTGGCGACGCTCATGATCTCCGCGTCCAGCCCATCAGGGTAGCTGGGATCCCAGCAGTTGCTGCTGTAGTCGTAGCCGCCGGCCAGATGCAGCTCGATCAGCTCGTCGATAAGGGCGGGATCCGCGAGGGGGCAGTCGCCGGTGAGCCTGACAATCTGGCTGGGGCCAAAGGGTTGCGCCGCCAGATGAAAGCGTTGCAGCACGTCGTCCAGGGGGCCGCGAAAACAGGGAACATCCAGTTCTGCGCAGAGCGCCGCTATGGCCAGATCGTCGGCCTGGTCACTGGTGGCAACCACCAGCTGATCCAGCCTGGTCGAGCGTTGGAGTCGCTCTATCTGGCGGGCGAGCATGGGGGCGCCGAGCAGAGGCTTGAGCACCTTGCCAGGCAGCCGGCTGGAGCCGGCTCTGGCCTGCAGGATACCGAGGATCATGATCTACTCCACATGGCTGGGTTGATGAGACCGGGCTCGTCGCAGGCGAGGGCGGCCAGCTCGTCGTCATGGCACGGATGCAGATGGGCATAGGTCGAAGCTATGGCCGCCAGCTCATGGGCATGACAGACCCCCACCACGAAGCGGCTGACCTGGGGCAGGGCCGGGATCAGGGAGAGCGCCTTGTGGAGCGGGGAGAGATGGGGATGCCACTCATCCAGCCGCGCCAGTGGTTCACCGAAGGTGTCGAAATACGCGGGACGAAGCTCCGGTTGCATCAGCAGCAGGCCTTGCAAGAAGAGGGAGCGCACGTGGATCTCACACCCCTGAGCCTGCAGCCGGTCGAGCCAGCCTGAGCGCAGGAAGCGCTGATCGAGCAGGTTGGCGGGGAGCTGCACCAGCTCCAGCGGATAACCCTGCGCCAGCCAGAGTGCCAGCTCCTCGGGGGAGTAGACGGAGACCCCCACTTTGCCCACCTTGCCCTGTCGCTGCAGCTCTGCCAACTGCTCGAACAGGGCAGGGCTGGCATCCTGGCTGCGGTGCAGCAGCAGGCCGTCCAGCCTGGTGCGTGCCAGCCGTTGCAGGCTGCCTGCCACCGAGGTGGCGATCTCTACGGCCTGGATGCCGGGGGCCAGCTTGTTGATCAGCTGGAAGTCGGCGGTGTGATGGCTGCCAAGCCTGATCTCGGACTTGCCGTAGGCCTGGGCCGTGTCCAGGGTATTCACACCCAGCTTGCGGGTCAGGGCCAGGATGGCATCGAGTTCGTCATCAGCAACCTCGCCAGCGTGGTTGCTGATGCCGTAATCGAGCCCGAACTGCACCGTCCCCAGGGCTAGGCGCATAGTATCCGCTCCAGGGCCTCGATGACCTTGTCCTGCTCGGCCGATGAGAGGGCAGGGAACAGGGGGAGGCTGATGGCATGCCGATAGTAGGCCTGGGCGCCGGGGTAGGCTGCGGGATCATGACCCAGCTCGCGATAGTAGGGCTGGGCCGGGATGGGCATGTAGTGGACGTTGACGCCGATCCCCGCCTCCCTTAGCCGGGCAAACACCCGATCCCTGTCGGTGACCCGGATCACATAGAGGTGATAACCGCTGCGCCTGTCATCCATTTGGCGCAGGGGTTGTACCGGCAATTGGGTCAGCAGCTCGTCGTAGCGGGCGGCCAACTGCTGGCGCCGGTCGATAAACAGGGGCAGGCGAGCGAGCTGGCTTGAGCCCAGCGCCGCCTGGATATCGGTCAGGCGGTAGTTGAAGCCCAGCACCTGCTGCTCGTAGTACCAGTCACCCGGACTGGCAACGCTCAGTTGCTCTGGGTCCCGGGTGATGCCATGGCTGCGATAGAGGCGAAGCCGTGCGGCCAGCTCGGCACTGCGGGTGGTCACGGCTCCCCCTTCCCCCGTGGTGATGGGTTTCACGGGATGGAAGCTGAAGACGGTCATGTCGCTGTGGGCACAGTTGCCGATGGGTTCACCCTGATAGCTGGCCCCCAGGGCATGGCAGGCATCCTCGATGAGGCGAACGCCATATTGTCGGCACAGGGCGCCAATCTCGGCGAGATCGCAGGGTTGACCCGCCAGATGGACGGCGACCAGGGCTTTCGGTTGGCGGGGGCTGCCCTGGACGCCTTGCAGTTTCGCGCGCAGCGCCGCCACACAGAGGTTGCCGGTCTCGGGCTCCACGTCGACGAAATCCACCTGGGCGCCGCAGTAGCGGGCACAGTTGGCGGAGGCGACGAAGCTGATGGCGGAGACCCAGACCCAGTCGTCCGCGCCCAGTTCCAGCGCGGCGCAGGCAAGGTGCAGGGCCGTGGTGCCGTTGCTGCAGGCGATCACATGGGGGGCTTGGCAATAATCGGCCAGTCCCTGCTCAAAGGCGGGGACCATCTGACCTTGTGTTAGATAGTCCGACCTCAGGACGGCAACGACGGCATCGATATCTTCATCTGTGATGGATTGGCGTCCATAGGGGATCATTCGGCTAGCACCTGCTGGTTCATGGTTTTCAATTCCTCTATCGACAGGAAATGGCGATTATTGAGGGAATTGTATTCGAAGCCGGGCTCGACCAGGGTCGCCTGCTCCCCCAGGGCATTGATCGCGAAGTCATTGTTGCGACTCGTGAAGGTGATGCTGGGGGCGATGACGTAATAGTCCTTGAACTCATAGGTATGGTAGGAGTCGTCGGCCGGGCACATTACCTCGTGCAGCTTCTCCCCCGGGCGGATGCCGATGACTTCCTGGGGCAGCTCGGGGGCCATGGCGCTGGCGAGATCCGTGATGCGCACGGACGGGATCTTGGGAACGAACACTTCCCCCCCCTTCATGCGGGCGAAGTTGGTCAGCACGAACTCCACCCCCTGTTGCAGGGTGAGCCAGAAGCGGGTCATCTCCCCATGGGTGATGGGCAGACTGCTGGCCCCTTCCTTGATCAGGCGATCGAAGAAGGGCACCACAGAGCCGCGCGACCCCACCACGTTGCCGTAGCGCACCACGGAGAAGATGGTCGGATGCTTGCCCGCCATATTATTGGCGGCCACGAACAGCTTGTCGGAGCAGAGCTTGGTGGCGCCATAGAGGTTGACCGGGTTGGCGGCCTTGTCGGTGGAGAGGGCGATCACCTTCTCGACCCCGTTGTTGAGCGCCGCCTTGATGACGTTTTCGGCGCCCCCGACGTTGGTCTTGATGCACTCCATGGGGTTGTACTCGGCGGCCGGCACCTGCTTGAGGGCGGCGGCATGGACCACGAAGTCCACGCCGTGCATGGCCATGTTGAGCCGCTCGGCATCGCGCACATCGCCGATGAAGTAGCGCATGCAGGGATGGTTGAAGCGCTGCTGCATCTCGAATTGCTTGAGTTCATCACGGGAGTAGACGATCAAACGGCTCGGTGTGTACAGGGAGAGGACAGCCTCGATGAACTTCTTGCCAAAGGAGCCGGTACCCCCGGTGATCAGGATCGTTTTGCCGTTGAACATATCATAGTCCCGTTATGGAGTGAGTATCTGTCAGAGTGGAAAGCATATTTTATGCCATATCTTGTGGCGAGCCATAAGGCAGCATCACCCGCAGCGACGCCGGGGATCAGGCCGATGGCGGGCTGCTGCTGGCGATGGCCTCGCACAGCTGCTCCACCGCGTTGAGGGCCCGCGGGGTGAAGCGGTGCAACTCATCGGGGTTGATGAGGACGAGCCGCTGCTGCTTGACGGCATCCAGCATGGACCACTGGCGCCAGTGGGCCAGCACGGCGGGATCCCGGCTGCTGGCCAGGATCAGGCCCGGATTGGCCTTGATCACCTGCTCCAGCCCGACCTGGGGATAGGGGGTATTGGCATCCGCCATGATATTGCGGCCACCGCAGAGTTTGATGGCGCGGCCCGGCCAGGTCGAGTCGTTGACGCTGGTGAGCGGCGGATACCAGAGCTGATAGAAGACAGAGACCGGCTTGGGCTTGCCGTAGCGCTGTGTCAGGGCATCGAGCCTGGCCAGATAGGCGTCGGCCTGCTGGTCGGCTTTCTGCCGGGTACCGAGCAGGCGCCCCAGGCTGCGTATCTCGTCGGCCAGGGAGGCAAAGTCGGTGGGCTCCGAGTAGAAGACGGGGATGCCGAGCTTCTCGACGGGGGCCAGCATACGGGACTGGGCCGAGCGCCAGGCCACCACCAGATCCGGCTTCTGGGCCAGCAGCGCCTCCAGGTTGATGCTGCGATAGTTGGCCACCCTGGGGAGGTTGGCCACCTCGGCGGGGTAATCGGAGGCATCGTCGGTGGCGACCACGCGATCCCCGGCGCCGATATCGAACAGCAGTTCCGTCAGATGGGGAGTGAGGCTCACGATGCGCTGCGGCGGGGTGGCCATGGCGCACAGTGAGGTGCCCAGCAGGCAGACAAACAGGCTCAGGGCACGAAGGGAAACGCGATCAGCCATGATTGAGCGCCATCCATGTCAGGAGCAGCGAGAGCCCGAGCCAGCCCCAGCCGGTCAGTTGCAGACGCTGCAGCAGGCGCAGGGGCAGGTTGGCATCGGGTTCGCTCCCCTCATCAAATACCGGAAAGCGCACCAGCTGGCCCTGATAGTAGCGGGGGCCGCCGAGTCGGCTGCCCGTGGCCCGGGCCAGCAGCGCGAGCAGGACCCCCATGGCGGGATGGGGCCAATGCAGCGCAGGCCGCACTCTGTTGCCCAGCCCGCGCACCTGGGGCAGGCACAGGGGGAGTGCCAGCAGCAGGATGGCGGGAGCGCAGAAACCCTGATAGAGCGCCGCAGCCGGGCGGCCGAAGTGGACGAACGCGTTCTGCTTGGGGTTCCACGCCAGATGGGTCAACTGGGCGAGCCGCACCAGCAGGGCACCCTGTACCCCGGCCAGGGCGAAGCCCAGCAGGGGGGCGGCCCACTGGCCGACGAGGCGCAGTACGCAGGTCTCGCTCACCGCCTTGTTCAACCCCATCACCGAGAGCTTGCCGGTTTCCCGCTTGAGCCAGGGGGCGACCTGCAGCCTCGCCACGACCAGCGTCTCCTGGGTCGCCAGGGCGCAGCTACCTCGGGCGAGTTCCCGCAAGGGGCGGGATTCGAGCATCAGCAGCAGGAACAGGAAGTCGAACAGGGGCTCGGACAGGGAGAGATTGCGCACCGCCCAGAGACCGGCAGCGCAGGGCACCCAGACCACCAGCAGGGCAAGGAGCCCGGCCTGGCTCTGCTGGCGCGGTGTGCCGTCGGGGCGATAGACCTTCTGGCCGAGGCGGGTGAGCAGAGGCACGGCTGCGCCGGGTCTAAAGCGTACGGGCCAGGGCAGCAGGGCCTCCAGCAGGGCGGCCCCCACCATGATGGCCGCCGTCGTGGAGGCGAGGGCGGTCATCAGAGCATCCCAGGAGGGGGCGTCGATCACAGCTTGCCGAGCAGCGCGATGATCACTTCGGCGGAGTGTTGACCCGCCACCTCGATGAAGGCATCGAAGGATTCCACCTGCTCCTTGCCGGCGATGTCCGACATGGCCCGTACCACCAGATAGGGCACCTTGAACATGTGGCACACCTGGCCGATGGCGGCCCCTTCCATCTCCACCGCCAGCATCTGCGGGAAGTCGGCACGGGCTTTCGCGATGGCGTCCGGCTTGCACATGAACTGATCGCCGGTGCAGATGAGCCCGACCTTGGTCTGGTGCTTGCCTTGCTCGGCAATGCAGGCTTGTGCCAGGGCGATGAGTTTTTCGTCGCAAGGGAAGGCGGCGGGCTGCTGGGCCATCTGGCCCATTTCGTAACCGAAGGCGGTCACGTCCACGTCGTGGAAGCGCATCTCGCTCGCGATGACCACGTCACCGATGTGCAGATCCTGGGCGAAGCCGCCGGCGGAACCGGTGTTGATGACGCAATCGGGAGCAAACTTCTCCAGCAGCAGGCTGGTGGCGACGCTGGCGGCGACCTTGCCGATGCCGGAGCGGGTCAGGATCACCTCTTTACCGGCCAGCTTGCCCTGATAGAACTCGCAGCCGCCCAGTTGCAGGGTGGTGGGCTCGCTCAGCTGGCTGCGCAGCAGGGCCACTTCCTGCTCCATGGCGCCGATAATACCTACTTTCATCATCTACCTCGTCTCGATGGCCGCTGGGCCGAAAAAGTTGGCGTGGATGATAGCAAAACTTGGCGGTGGCGCCGAGCATTGCGATGGCGCGGATGGGGGTCAGGGGTAGCGTCTGGCCAGGGCGGCCAGTTCACCACTGTCTGCGAGCCGTTGCAGGGTGTTGGCGAACAGGGTCAGGCGCTCGGGGGCACTGTGGCGATGGAACAGGATGTAGAAGGGAGTCTCTTCCATCACGGTGGGGAGGATGCGGATCTTGTCGGCCAGACCCTGTTCGCGCAAGTCGGACTCAAACCCCGGGGAGCGGTAGTAGACGAAACGGCCGCGCTTCATCAACAACTTCTCGTAGTTGGCCTGGTTGCTGATCCCGCCGCTGTCGATGATGAGGCCGCCGATGTCCTGGAGCCGGGCGATGGCGCCGCTGCCATGGTTGATGAGGATGATGCCCCCCTGGCCGAGGGCCCTGACATCCTGCCAGCTGCGTATCTCGACGGGATCGTCACGGCGCACCGCCAGGTGGTAGCGCACCGTGAAGATGGCGGGGGTCAGGACGATGAAGTGATCCCGCCTGGCCGGGCTCTCTCCCACGCCGCAGATGAAGTCCAGCTGGCCGTGCTGCACCTTCTTTTCCAGCCGTCGCAGCGGCAGGAAGCGCTGATCTCCCTCAATGCGAAGGGCAGGCTCCCTCGCTTCCATGAGCCGGAAGAGATCGACGCAGATCCCGCCGACATGCCCGTCAGGGAGCGTCACGTACTTGGGGGACGACGCCTGTTGCGCGGCCGTATGAAAGACCTCGGTGGCGCCAATGGCCCTGGCGGTGAGGACAAGCAGACACAGCAGCAGGATTATCCTGAGGGTCATCCGGGCAGGCTTCCGATGGGATTCAGGCGCCGTACATCAACCAGTCAAAGGGCGCCGGGGGCTCAACATTAGGCGATTTCCCCCTCTTATTTCAAGGGGTTCGCGCTGTCGTCACCGGGCGCACGGGGCTTGAGGGGGGTGATCAGCCGAGTGCGGTGTCGAGGGTCATCATCAGGGCGAAGCCTGCCATGAGCCCCAGGGTGGCGTGGGTCTGGTAGCCGTTGCGATGGGTTTCCGGGATCACCTCGTGGGAGACCACGGGTTGCATGGGGCGTCGGCGTCTCACCCCAGGGCTGTATCCAGTGTCATCATCAGGGCGAAGCCTGCCATCAGGCCCAGGGTGGCGTGGGTCTGGTGGCCGTTGCGATGGGTTTCCGGGATCACCTCGTGGGAGACAACAAACAGCATGGCACCAGCCGCGAGCCCGAGGCCGATGGGGTAGGCGATGGCCATGCCGCTGGCGAGTCCGACCCCGAGCAGGGCGCCGAGCGGTTCCAGCAGGCCGCTGCCGATGGCGACCAGCACGGCCACCGGCGGGCGAAAACCGGCTGCGCACATGGCCAGCGCCACCGCCAGTCCTTCGGGAATGTCCTGCAGGGCAATGGCGGTCGTGAGGGGCAGTCCCACCGTCATGTCCCCCTGGGAGAAGCTGACCCCGATGGCCATGCCTTCGGGCAGGTTGTGCAGGGCGATGGCGAAGACGAACAGCCAGACCCGTGAGCAGCTCTCATGGCCGGGACCACAGGGGCCGGTCTTGTCGTGTTCGTGAGGGGTGAATTGATCCAGTCCCAGCATCAGCAGCACCCCGAGGGTCATGCCGGCCACCACCACGGCGGCGGCGAGGAAGCCGTCACCCGTGATCCCCTCGGCGGCCTCGAGCCCCGGCAGCAGCAGGGAGAAGGCGCTCGCCGCCAGCATCATGCCGGCGGCGAACCCCAGCATGGCATCCTCCACCCGTTGGGGGACGGCGCGCAGGAACAGGGCAGGCAGGGCGCCCAGCGCCGTGGCGGCAAAACCCGCAGCGCCGCCGATGAGGCCATAGCGTACCCCGGGCGTGATCTCTCCTGCGGCCAGCATGACGAGACTCTGCACCAGGAGCAGCAGCACGGCGACCAGGGCGAGCAGCAGCCCCAGGGCGATGAGGGGGCGATCCGCTATCTGCTCGCGCAGTTGGACAGACCAGGAAGGGGAGAGGGTCGATACGTTGTCCATGGGGCCTCTGAAGACAGGAATGGGGAGAGACGAGCGGCCATTACATAACCTAGCCCCTGCTTTGTCCATGACTGCGGACCGATTGTGGCAATCGGCTCAAGTTTTGCGTCGAGCTGGTCGCTCCTGTGCTGGCAGCCTCGTGGCGGGCACAAGGCCCGGCGTGGGGCGAGCGGGAAGCAAGGGATCCCCTCTCTTCGCTCCCATCGTCATTTCCCGTCAGGAGTCTCGGGTCACCGCTTACACGGATGTGATCATTGTGTCACTGCACATCTGCAGTCGAGGATCACCAGCCAACATGTCTTACAAGCATCTCTCCATCGGCAAGAAGATTGCCGCCGTCTTTGCGGTCATTGCCGTCATCAACGCCGTCTTCGGTCTGTTTCTCGCCACCGAACTGCGGGACATTCGGGATCGGGTATTGAACTTCACCGACTCCACCCTGCCAAGCGTGCTCTCGGTGGACAACCTGCTCTACGACGTCTCCTATGTGCGCCGTGCCCAGTTTGCCCTGCTGATGGTGGAAGATGCCGTCGACAGGCAGGTTCGCCGCGCCCGCATCCAGGAGAGCCTGGGCAAGGTGCAGCAGGTCATGGATGCCTACGAGGCAACCGTGGGGGCCGAGCATGAACGCCAGGCCTTCAACCGCGTCAAGCAGCAGTGGCTGCAATATCTGGGGGCCGTCAACCAGGTGGATGCCCTGTTGTTCCAGGGCCGCAGGGATGAGGCCAGGGAGGCGCTGTTTCGCTCGAACGGGCTCTACACCGAGCTGGAGCTGGCGGTGCGTGCCCTGGTGAAGGTGAATCTTGGCTTTGTGGAAGAGAACCGTGGCAGCCTGCTTGGCAGCGTCACCATGGTGATGACCTTTGCCGTGGTGAGCATCGCGACCCTGCTGATCTTCATGGGGGTCATGACCTGGTTCCTCACCCGCCAGATCTGCCTGCCCCTGCAAGCCGTGGTGGCCCAGGCCAATGCCATCGCCCTGGGGGATCTGACCCATCGGCTGGATCGCCAGCACATCGGGCAGGACGAACTGGGGATGCTGGCCAGCGCCTCCCTCAAGATGCAGGACAACCTGCGTGGGCTCATCGAGGAGGTGGCCGCCGCCGTGACCCAGCTGGGGGCCGCCATCGAGGAGGTGAGCGCGGTCTCCGAGCAATCATCCCAGGGGATCCAGAGCCAGCAGCAGGAGATAGCCCAGGTCGCCACCGCCATGGCCCAGATGAAGGCGACGGTAGCGGATGTGGCGGGCAACACCGAGGTGGCCTCGGAGTCGGCAAGCTCCGCCAATGCCCTGGCTCGTCGCGGCAGTCAGGATGTGCAGGGGGCCCTGGATGCCATCACCCGGGTGGCCGGTGAGATGGAGCAGGCGGGCAACCTGGTGAGTGAACTGGAGAAAGAGTCTGCCCAGATCAACCTGGTGGTGGATGTCATTCGCGGCATTGCCGACCAGACCAACCTGCTGGCACTCAATGCCGCCATCGAGGCGGCCCGTGCCGGTGAGCAGGGGCGCGGCTTTGCGGTGGTGGCCGACGAGGTGCGCACCCTGGCGGGGCGTACCCAGGCCTCCACCGGCGAAATCGTCGCCATCATCGAGACCCTGCAGGCTCGTGCCAACCGGGCGAAGTCGGTGACCGGCCAGAGTTGCGAGATGATCCGCCAGTGCGTGAGCCAGAGCGAACGCACCAGCGCGGGCATTCGTCAGATTGAAGAGGCGGTGGCCCAGATAGCCGACATGGCGATCCAGATTGCCAGTGCCTGCGGCGAGCAGGATGCGGTCTCCGATGAGCTGGGCCGCAACGTGGCGCGCATCAACGACTCCTCCAACGAGGTCGCGACCGGCGCGGATCACACCGCCAAAGCCTGTCTGGAGCTGAGCCAGCTGGCGGCGGGTCTGCGCCAGAGCATGGGGCGCTTCCGCCTGGCCTGACGGTGGTTGCAGCCAATAAAAACGGGGCCCTGGGCCCCGTTGTTTTTCTCACCGCCAGGCGGCGTGGGCTCAGGCGCCCAGGCCGTTACCGGCGTCTTTCTTGGCAATCAGCTCAATCTTGTAACCGTCCGGGTCTTCCACGAAGGCGATGACGGTGGTGCCGCCCTTCACCGGGCCCGGCTCGCGGGTGATCTTGGCGCCGGCGGCGCGCAGTGCCTCGCAGGTGGCATAGATGTCGTCCGCTTCCAGGGCGATGTGGCCATAGGCGGAACCGAGCTCGTACTCGCTCACCCCCCAGTTGTAGGTGAGCTCGATGACGGCTTCATCCTTCTCGTCGCCGTAGCCGACGAAGGCCAGGGTGTACTTGTATTCGCTGTTCTCGCTCTTGCGCAGCAGTGTCATGCCCAGCACTCGGGTGTAGAAGTCGATGGAACGTTGCAGATCGCCGACGCGCAACATGGTATGCAGAATTCTCATTGCTCAATTCTCCGGGTTGGTGGATTGGTACTGCCTTGAATCCATGGCCCGAGACCGGATCCGCAGAGGCCTGCAGATCAACTCTCGGGATAGACCTTCTCTTTGTATTCGCACAAATCTTCGATGATGCAGGAGCCGCAGCGGGGCTTGCGGGCGAGACAGGTGTAACGTCCGTGCAGGATGAGCCAGTGATGCACGTCCAGCTTGAACTCGGCGGGGACCACCTTGAGCAGCTTCTCCTCCACCTGATCGACGTTCTTGCCCACGGCAAAGCCGGTGCGGTTGGAGACCCGGAAGATATGGGTGTCGATGGCGATGGTGGGCCAGCCGAAGGCGGTGTTGAGCACCACGTTGGCCGTTTTGCGGCCGACGCCGGGCAGGGCCTCGAGGGCCTCGCGATTCTCCGGCACCTCGCCGCCGTGGCGCTCCAGCAGAATGGCGCAGGTCTTGATGACGTTCTCGGCCTTGGTGTTGAAGAGGCCAATGGTCTTGATGTACTCCTTGACCCCGTCCACCCCCAGATCCAGCATGGCCTGGGGGGTGTTGGCCACCGGATAGAGCTTGTCGGTGGCCTTGTTGACGCTGACATCGGTGGCCTGGGCCGAGAGCAGCACGGCGATGAGCAGCTCGAAGGGCGTGGTGAAGTTGAGCTCTGTGGTGGGATGGGGGTTGTCGTCCCGCAGTCGCTCCAGGATCAGCCTGCGTTTCTGGTTGTTCATGGATCTCTCTTGTCTCAGAGCTGGGTCGTGCGGGCGCCCGCCGCCGGCACGGTGCAGTGGGCCTTCTCGGCACTCTGCTTGCGGCCCATCCAGTCGTTGATGGCGTTTTTGCCAGCGATCATCAAACCGAGGCCGATGAAGCCACCGGGGGGCAGGATCGCCAGCAGCAGGCTGGCGTCGGTGTGGAACAGCTCGACGCGCAATGACTTGGCCCAGTCACCCAGCAGCAGCTCGGCACCGTCAAACAGGGTGCCCATGCCAATGATCTCGCGCAGCCCACCCAGTACCAGCAGCACCAGGGTAAAGCCCAGCCCCATCATGAAGCCGTCGAGGGCGGCAAGCAGAGGCGGGTTCTTGGAGGCATAGGCTTCGGCGCGGCCGATGATGACGCAGTTGGTGACGATGAGGGCGATGAAGATGCCGAGCGCCTGATAGAGGCCGTAGGTGTAGGCATTCATCAACAGCTGCACGCTGGTCACCAGGGCTGCGATGATCATCACGTAGACCGGGATGCGGATATCCTTGGGCACCCAGTTGCGCACCAGGGAGACGGCGAGGTTGGAGCAGACCAGTACCACCATGGTGGCAAGGCCGAGCCCCAACGCATTGGTAAAGGTGGAGGAGACCGCCAGGGTGGGGCAGAGTCCCAGCACCTGCACCAGGGAGGGGTTGTTCTTCCACAGTCCCTGCAGCATCAGCTCCTTGAGCTCTTCGCGGCGGCCACTTTCCCCGGCGGGTTGGCTGGCCGTGTCAATCACGTCGACTTGTTCCATAGCGTGTGCTCCGGCGTTAGGGGTTGGTATGGCAGGAGGGGGCATCGTGCAGCAGTTCGGGGTGCTCCTGTTGCAGCCTCAGCAAATTTTTCACCGCCTTGACCACGGCCCGCGGGGTGATGGTGGCCCCGGTGAAGGCGTCGAATTCGCCGCCATCCTTCTTCACCGCCCAGGTGGCGTCGTTGTCGGCCGTGAGGGACTTGCCGGTGAAGCTGTCGATCCAGCTGGATTTCTTCAGCTCTATCTTGTCACCAAGTCCCGGGGTTTCCTTGTGGGCCAGCACCCTGACCGCGCTGACGGCCCCTTTTGCATCGGTGCCGACCACCATGCGAATGGCTCCACTGTAACCATCGGGGGCCACGGTTTCCAGCGCGTAGCCGGTGTGCACCCCCTTGAGGGTGGCGGTATAGAGGGGCATGGGCTCATTGCTGCCCAGGTATTCCCGGCTGCTGACCAGCTTGCAGCTGGCCACCAGATCGTTGTCATAACTCCCCTCGGGCAGCAGGGCCTGCAGGGTGCGCAGCTTCTCCAGCTCTTGCTGGTGGGCGATGCGATCCCGGGTCAGTTCGTTGGTCAGCACCACCATGGCGGTGCAGCCGAGGGCAAAGAGGGCCAGGGTCAGGCCATTCTTGCGCATGCTTTTCAACATGGGAGGCTCCCTGTCTCGCGTCTGCGGCAATTCAGATGTGGGTTCATTTGCGACGGGCTCCATAGACCTTGGGGCGGGTCAGACTGTCAATCAGGGGAACGCACAGGTTGGCCAGCAACACGGCGAAGGCGAAGGCATCCGGATAGCCGCCAAAACGGCGGATGACATAGACCAGCACTCCGATGAGCACACCGTAGACGAGGCGCCCCTTTGCGGTGGTGCTGGCACTCACCGGATCGGTGGCGATGAAGAAGGCCCCGAGCATGGTGGCACCGCTGAACAGGTGCAGCATGGGGGTGGCGGTGGCATCCGGGGTGGCCAGATAGCCCAGGGTGGCAGCGAGCAGCAATGCGCCCAGCACGGCAGTCGGAATGCGCCAGTTGATCACTTTCTGCTGGAGCAGGAAGAGGCCTCCCAGCAGGTAGCCGAGGTTGACCCAGCTCCAGCCGATGCCACCCCAGCCCTCGAAGACCTTGTGGGTCATCACTTCGGTGGCGGTCAGCCCCTGGGTCAGCCCGGTCTTTAAGGTATCCAGCGGCGTGGCCATGGTCAGGCCATCCACCCCCTGCTTGAGCTGCAGCATGCTGTAGCCGTCGAGACTGAAGCCGGTGAAGATCACCGAGGCCGCATCGGCGAAGCCGATGTCGTAGGCGGCGATGCTTGAAGGGGGCAGCCAGCTGGTCATCTGGACCGGGAAGGAGACCAGCAGCAGCACATAGGCCACCATGGCAGGATTGAACAGGTTCTGACCGAGCCCGCCATAGAGATGCTTGGCGATGATGATGGCGAACGCCGTGCCCAGCACCAGCATCCACCAGGGCAGCAGGGGGGGCAGGGAGAGACCGATGAGCACGGCGGTGAGCGCCGCGCTGCCATCCAGCAGGGCCGGTTTGACGGGGCGGCCGCGCAGGCGAAGGACCAGGGCCTCCGAACCCAGGGCCGTGACCAGCGCCAGCAGGATCTGGATCAGGGTCCCCCAGCCGAAGAACCAGGTCTGCGCCAGGAAGCCGGGCAGGCAGGCCAGGATCACCAGCACCATCAGGGTCTGGGTCTGTTTGCGGTTGTGGGCAAAGGGCGCACTCGCGATATTGAACATGGGTCAGTGGCTCTTGTCGGTCGAAGGGGAGGAGGCAGCCTCGGCCGCCAGCTTCTTGGCTTTGGCCCGGGCGATGGCCGCCTTCTTGGGGTCCACCTCGGCGGCGGGCCCGGATGCGGCGGCCAGGGCCTCAACGGCGTTATCGGTTGTGTTCACGGATGTCTTATCCGCGTCCACCGGCGTGTCCCCTTGCGCCTGGGCGGCTTTTTTGGCCTTGGCCCGTGCGATGGCGGCGGCAATGGCCGCCTTCTTGGGGTCCACCTCGGCGGCGGGCCCGGATGCGGCGGCAGGGGCCTCGGCGGTGGCGGTATCGCTTGTGTTCACGGATGTCTCACCCGCGACCACAGGCCCGTCACCTTGCGCCTGGGCGGCTTTCTTGGCCTTGGCCCGGGCGATGGCGGCGGCAATGGCCGCCTTCTTGGGATCCACCTCGGCGGCGGGCTCGGATGCGGCGGCAGGGGCCTCAACGGCGTTATCGGTTGTGTTCACGGATGTCTTATCCGCGACCACCGGCCCATCACCTTGCGCCTGGGCGGCTTTCTTGGCCTTGGCCCGGGCGATGGCGGCGGCAATGGCCGCCTTCTTGGGGTCCACCTCGGCGGCGGGCTCGGATGCGGCGGTCGGGGCCTCAACGGCGTGTTCGGTTGTGTTCACGGATGTCTCACCCGCGACCACCGGCCCATCACCTTGCGCCTGGGCGGCTTTCTTGGCCTTGGCCCGGGCGATGGCGGCGGCAATGGCCGCCTTCTTGGGGTCCACCTCGGCGGCGGGCCCGGATGCGGCGGCCGGGGCCTCAACGGCGTGTTCGCTTGTGTTCACAGATGTCTCACCTGCGACCACCGGCCCGTCATCTTGCGCCTGGGCGGCTTTCTTGGCCTTGGCCCGTGCCAGGGCGGCGGCGATGGCTGCCTTCTTGGGATCCAGCTCTGCCTTGGGAGGTTGCTCCCCAGGTGCCGGGGTGTCAGCCAGCTCATTGTCCTCGCCATTGGCCGCCTTGGCGGCACGACGGGCGATGGCCTCCTGCTTGCGCGCCTCACGGGCGGCAATCATGGCCTCGTTGTCCGGTGCGGGTTCACTCACGGCCACCTGGGCCGTCTCCTGTTTGGCCTTGATACGGGCCAGGGCGGCGGCGACCGGATCTTCGCCCCCGGCCGTCGTCATGGCCTGGCGACGCTGGGCTGCGGCCTCGGCGTGGCGGGCTTCGCGGGCCGCCTTCTCACGCTCGAAGCGAGCCTGCTTGGCCTCGAAGCGCTGCTTGGCACGTTCGGCCTTCTCGGCCTCGGCACGGGCCTCGCGGATGTCATCCTTGGCGATCTTGTAGTACTGCACCAGGGGGATTTCGCTCGGGCAGACCCAGGCACAGGCGCCGCACTCGATACAGTCAAAGAGGTTGAGCTTCTCGGCCTTGTCGTACTCCTTGACCCGGCTGTACCAGTAAAGCTCCTGGGGCAGCAGGGTGGCGGGGCAGGCATCGGCGCAGGCACTGCAACGGATGCAGGCCTGTTCCGGGCCGGGGGGCGGCAGCTCGGCGCGGGTGGGGGAGAGCAGGCAGTTGGTGGCCTTGACCACGGGGACCATGGCGTGGGGCAGGGTGAAGCCCATCATGGGGCCCCCCATGATGACCCGCTGATCCGCCTCCGGTTGCAGCTCGAAACGCTGGAGCAGCCAGCGTACCGGCGTGCCCAGACGTACCCAGGCATTGCCGGGTTTCTTGAAGGCGTCGCCGGTGAGGGTGACGATGCGCTCGATGAGCGGCTCCCCATCGATGATGGCGCGCTTGATGGCAAAGACGGTGGCGACGTTGAGCACCATGATGCCCATGTCCACCGCCCGGCCTCCTTTGGGCACCTGGCGTCCGGTGAGCAGCTCTATGGTCTGTTTGGCGCCGCCGGAGGGGTACTTGGTCGGTACCGACTTGACCAGCACGTCGGCGTCGCTGGCATGGCGGGTCAGGGCCTCGATGGCCGCCGGTTTGTTGTCTTCCACCCCGATCAGGGTGAGCTTGGGCTTGAGCAGGTGCTTGAGTACCCGGATGCCGTCCATGATCTCGTCGGCGTACTCCTGCATCAACCTGTCATCCGTGGTGATGTAGGGTTCGCACTCCAGCCCGTTGACGATGAGGATCTCGGTGAGCTGGCCACGGCCGTCGAGCTTGCTGTGGGTCGGGAAGACGGCGCCGCCGAGCCCGGCGATGCCGGCCTGCTGGATGCGCTCGAGCAACTCCCCCCGCTCCAGATTCCAGTAGTCAGGCTGGGGTGTGCGCTCGCCCCAGGCATCGTCTCCGTCCGGGGTGAGGAGGATGCAGAGATCGTCAAGACCGGAGGGGTGCGCCACCGTGTGCTGTTCGATGGCGGTGATGGTGCCCGAGGTGGAAGCGTGCACCGGCACGATGCGCCCCTTGTCAAAACGGGTGAGGGGTTGCCCCTTCTTGACCTTGTCCCCCACCCGCACCAGCAGTTCGCCGGCCGGACCCGCGTGCTGGCGCACCGGAATGATGAGCTGGGGGGGAAGGCCCGCGTCAACGACGGGGGTCAGGCTTGACTGGTGCTTGTTCTCGGGGGGATGGATGCCGCCGTGAAAATCCCACAGAGTGCCGGCTTTGATGCGTTCGAGCAGATGCTGCATGGTTACTCCGCTGTTTATTCCACTATCTTGACCGGAATGGCGACCTTGGCCAGATCCCATTTCCAGTTGTCGACCGTGGTCGGCACCGGGATCATTTCGATACAGTCGGTCGGGCAGGGGTCGACGCAGAGATCGCACCCGGTGCACTCGGCCGCGATGACGGTGTGCATCGCCTTGGTGGCACCCAGGATGGCGTCGACCGGACAGGCCTGGATGCACTTGGTGCAACCGATGCACATGTCTTCGTGAATGAAGGCCACCTTCTTGACGGGGATTGCCGCGTCTTCACCGCCGTCCAGAGACTGGGGCTCGACCCCCATCAGGTCGGCAATCTTGCGCATGGTGGCGTCGCCACCGGGCACGCACTTGTTGATCTTGTCGCCATTGGCCAGGGCTTCGGCGTAAGGTTTGCAGCCCGGGTAACCGCACTGGCCGCACTGGGTCTGGGGCAACAGGGCATCAAGCTGATCGACGATGGGATCGGCCTGCACATGAAACTTGACGGCGGCAAAGCCGAGAATAATGCCGAAGGCCAGGGCAAGCAGGGCCAGCACCAGAATGGCAAAGAGTATGTGAATCATAGCGTTATATCTTGATGAGGCCGGTAAAGCCCATGAAGGCCAGCGACATCAGGCCAGCGGTGACCATGGCGATGGAGACGCCACGAAACGGTGCCGGCACGTCGGCGGCCACCAGCCGCTCACGCATGGCGGCAAACAGGATCAGCACCAGAGAGAAGCCGACGGCGGCCCCGAAGCCGTAGATGATGCTCTGGATGAAGTTGTGGCGCTCGTTGATGCTGAGCAGCGCCACGCCGAGCACGGCACAGTTGGTGGTGATGAGCGGCAGGAAGATGCCGAGCAGGCGATAGAGGGTCGGGCTGCTCTTGCGGATCACCATCTCGGTGAACTGGACCACCACGGCGATCACCAGAATGAAGCCCAGGGTGCGCAGGTAGGCGATCTCCAGCGGGATCAGGATGTAGTGCTCCATCAGATAGGAGCAGGCGCTGGCCAGCGTCATGACGAAGGTGGTGGCCAGACCCATGCCGATGGCGGTTTCCAGCTTGCCGGAGACACCCATGAAGGGGCAAAGGCCGAGGAACTTCACCAGCACGAAGTTGTTGATCAGCACGGTGCCGACCAGTAAAAGCAGGTACTCAGTCATTGAAGATGGGTTATCCGGTATGAAGGCGGCCGTATTATCTGATGTTAGGTGCCTTTAGACAACCGCAAGGCCGTATGGTTATTATTCGAATGCCCAATTCATGGAGGCATTGTGCGCCTTTTACCCGTCCTGACGCTGACCCTGGCCATGCTGCTCTGGTCCAGCTCCTTCATCGCCCTCAAACATGTGCTGGAAATCTGGTCCTTCGGTCAGGTGCTCTTCATGCGGATGGGGGTGGCGTCCTGTTGCTGGCTGCTCTGTTACCGCCAGCTTGGTCACGTCACTTACCAGAAGGGGGATTGGCGCTGGTTGGCCCTGATGGGGGCGCTTGAGCCCTGCCTCTACTTCCTTCTTGAAGTCAACGCCCTGCGTTACACCAGTGCCGGCCAGGCCGGCATGGTCTGTGCCCTGCTTCCCCTGATGGTGGCCCTGGTGGCCTTCGTACTGCTTGGAGAGCGGGTGAGTCGCCGCCAACTGCTGGGCTTTGCCATCGCCATCGTTGGCATCGCCCTGCTGGGGTTGGGGGAGGGCGCCGACGAGTTCGCTCCCAACGCCCTGCTCGGCAACAGCCTGGAGATGGGCGCCATGCTCTGCGCCGCCACCTATTCTGTGGTATTCAAGAAGCTCTCCAGCCGCTACGGCGTGATGACACTGACGGCGTTGCAGGCCTTCGTCGGGACGCTCTTCTTCGCGCCCTTTGCCTTCAGTGCGCCCTGGCCCGCGAGCTGGGCCTGGCAGGACATGGGGGTCATCCTCTTCCTCGGTGCCTTCGTGACCCTGGGTGCCTACCTGCTCTACAATTGGTCGGTGACCCAGGTGAAGGTGACCCTGGCGGCGGCCTATGTGAACCTCATACCGGTCTTTACTCTGCTGCTCGCCTATCTGCTGCTGGGAGAGACGCTCACGGCCCTGCAATGGGTGGCCTGCGCCGCCGTGCTGGTCGGCATCGGGGTGGGCCAGCTGCCGTCCGGCAGGAAGCGTGCGCAGGCAGTCGCCACCGGGGGATGAGTCGCCGCCATTGGGCTACAGTCTGGGCAGGGAAACACGCTGTCGAAGAAGGAGCCGACCGATGAGCGACATGCACTTGCTGGCCGCGGCCAAAAGCCTGTTGAGCCATCCCCCCTTTACCCTGGCCGATGCCAGAGCCCTGGAGGCGCTGGAAGAGGAGGCTGTGGGGGAGGAGGGGCTCTGCATCGCCGCGCTATGGGACATCGCCCTAGCGCTGGCGGACGAGGAAGCCAGACACTATCTCCTGGGGGATGGCTGAGCGGGTGTCGGGTGGGCGGACAGCAATGACAACGGGGGGCCTGGGCCCCCCGTTGTCATTGGCAGCTGTCGCTCAGATGGAGAGGCTCTTGACGGTGTCCGACACCGAGTTGGCGTCCTCGATGATCTCCTTGATGACATCGGCGATGATGGTGGCCTGCTCCTGACCTGCCACCGCCTTGTCGGAGACGACGGAGACGGTCTGGGTGATCTGGGAGGTGATCTCCGAGTTGTGCTTGATGACGGTGACGATCTCGCTGGTGGAGCTGGAAGTGCGCGCCGCCAGTTGCCTCACCTCGTCGGCCACGACCGCGAATCCCCGTCCCTGTTCCCCGGCGCGGGCCGCCTCGATGGCCGCGTTGAGGGCCAGCAGATTGGTCTGATCCGCGATGCCGCTGATGGTGGAGATGATGGATTCGATGCTCCTGGATTGCTGGTTGAGCTGCTCTATCTGCTTGCTGACCGCATTGACCGAGGTGTTGATGTGAGAGGAGGTGTCGAGCACCCTGTCGATGACCTCCCGCCCCCTGGCGGCGCTCGCGACGGTTTCGCTGGCGATGGCACACGCCTTCTGGGCCGCTTCCCGGGTGGAGATGGATTTCTCCACCCGCTCGGTGATGTCGCTCGCCAGCTTGATGATTTTGACCACCTTGCCCTCGTGGTTGAAGATGGGGTTGTAGGTGGCCTCCAGCCAGATCTTCTCCCCCCGGTGACCCAGGCGCATGAAAAGCCCTGACTTGATGTCACCCGAGCCGAGATCCTGCCAGAAATGGGGGTTGTTCTGGTAGAAATCGCTGTCACAGAAGAGGCGATGATGCTTGCCGACCACCTCTTCCAGCCGGTAGCCAAAGCAGTTGAGGAAATTCTGGTTGGCGGTGATGACGGTGCCATCGGGTTGGAAATCGATGACCGCCAGGGACTTGTCCAGCGCTGCCAGCAGGGCCTGGGTGCGCTCCAGAGTGGATTGCTGCTGGGTCACGTCGGAGGCGACCTTGGCGATCCGCACCACCTTGCCGTCGATCACGATGGGGAAATAGGTCGCCTCCAGCCACACGGCCTTGCCGGATTTCGACTGGCGAATAAAGCGGCCGCTGCGGGAGACGCCGTGGCGCAGATCCTGCCACAAGGTCTCGTAATCCCGGGTATTGACGTCGTCGGGGAAGCAGAGGGTGCTGTGATGCTTGCCGATCACCTCGTCACGCTCAAATCCCACGATCTTGAGAAACAGCTCGTTGGCGAAGGTGACCACTCCCGCCGGGGTGAACTGGACGAAGGGGACCTGCAACTGGATAGCCTGTTCAAATGCCCCCAGCTCCACCACCCTTGCCGCTTGCTCACTGGCTTCCTTGCTTGCTTTTTGATTCCAGAACATGACAGTGCTCCTCCATGAGACCCTTGAATGGGATAACGACCAAATCTGAGTAAATTAACAATAGCATTGCGTCCTGATGAGTCGTCATCGAACTCAAATTAACTTTTTATTTTTCAATGTTGATAAATGGCTTTTAAATTGTGGGGTCTCGTACAAGGGTTATTTATCTCCTGGGCCGCCCTGGCCCCAGGGAATATTGGCATGAAGGCGCCTCTTTTGGCACTGACTATTCTATATATCGCCTTCATATGAACCCAGTGGCGCGCCATGTGGCCTATATGGGGACTCAATGAGTCTTATATGGGCACAGTGAAATAGGTGGAGGCGGGGATCTGGAAATAGCCGCTATCTGACTCTCTGGTGTGAGAAATAAACGGCCAAGGGTGTGAGTTTTTGGATATGCGGCATGTGTGAACCCGTGACGACATTGCCGCTTCGGTATATTTCCTGTCCCGAAACCGGGGTATTTATTTTGCCTGCAAGGTGGAGAGTTTCTGGTTCAGGGACTCAATCTCTTTCTGATATCGGGTAGTGACCGACTGCATCTCTGCCGAGACATTGCGGGATCTTGCCTTGTTCTCCGTGATCTGGGTCATCTCGTTGTTCATCTTCTGCTTTTTGGCCTCGATCTCGGTGCGCAGCGCCTCGGCCTGGCGTTGTTTCTGGCCGTTCGCCAGGCTCTGCTCTATCTCCCGGGTCTGGTTGGCCGCCTGCTCCACCGCCTCGGGGGAGGGGGTATAGACATTGAGTGCCATGGGTTTGGCGTCGCTGCTGCAGGGGATGTCGCTGAAGGTGATCTGCCCATCGCGGGCGCATTGATAGACAGCCGCCTGGACAACGGGGACGGTGGCAAGCCCCAGGCAGGCGAGAGAGATGACCAGCATGCGTGACATAGACTCCTCCTTGAATCCTCTTCCTTGCACACTAGTACATGGCGCAAGGTCAGACAACGGCCTCGTTCCGGGTGTGACATTCCGGTCCTCACGTTGCCTCTCTCTGGTCCATGGCGGGGAGATCTCCTGCGCAATGGGTGTGCCATGGCGGCATAAAGCGACGGATCCCTGCCTGTTTCCCCGCAGTTCAACACATCAGAGCACCATAACGGGCCGCAATGAGGTATCTTATGCCCCGATTTCATCCATCAAACGGATAAGAGACAACACATGATCATCAAACCCAAGGTTCGCGGCTTTATCTGCACCACCACCCACCCGGTCGGTTGTGAAGCCAATGTTCGTCGCCAGATCGCTTACACCCAAGCCAAGGGCGCCATCGAGAATGGCCCCAAGAAGGTGCTGGTGATCGGCGCTTCCACCGGCTATGGTCTGGCCTCTCGCATTGCCGCAGCCTTCGGCAGCGGAGCTGCCACCATCGGTGTCTTCTTCGAAAAGCCGAGTTCCGAGACCAAGACGGGCTCCGCCGGCTGGTACAACTCCGCCGCCTTCGACAAGGCCGCCAAAGAGGCCGGCCTCTACGCCAAGAGCATCAATGGCGATGCCTTCTCCCACGAGTGCCGTGCCAAGGTGATCGAGCTCATCAAGCAGGATCTGGGTCAAATCGATCTGGTGGTCTACTCCCTGGCCTCTCCGGTTCGCAAGCTGCCGGACACCGGCGAAGTGGTGCGCTCCGCCCTCAAACCCATCGGCGAGGTCTACACCTCCACCGCCATCGACACCAACAAGGATCAGATCATCACCGCCACCGTCGAGCCGGCGAATGAGGAAGAGATCCAGAGCACCATCACCGTCATGGGCGGCCAGGACTGGGAACTGTGGATGGCGGCTCTGCGCGATGCGGGTGTGCTTGCTGACGGCGCCAAGTCCGTGGCCTACTCCTACATCGGTACCGACCTGACCTGGCCCATCTATTGGCATGGTACCCTGGGGCGCGCCAAGGAAGATCTGGACCGTGCCGCCACCGCCATCCGTGGCGATCTGGCCGCCAAGGGGGGGACCGCCCACGTGGCCGTGCTCAAATCCGTGGTAACCCAGGCCTCCTCTGCCATTCCCGTGATGCCGCTCTACATCTCCATGGCCTTCAAGATCATGAAGGAGAAGGGCATCCACGAGGGTTGCATGGAGCAGGTGGACCGCATGATGCGCACCCGCCTGTACGGCGCCGGCATGGTGCTGGACGAGCAGGCCCGCATCCGCATGGATGACTGGGAACTGCGTGAAGACGTGCAGCAGACCTGCCGTGATCTCTGGCCCTCCATCACCACCGAGAACCTCAGTGAACTGACCGACTACACCGGCTACAAGCAGGAGTTCCTGCGCCTGTTCGGTTTCGGTCTGGACGAGGTGGACTACGATGCGGACGTGAATCCGGACGTGCAATTCGACGTGATCGAGCTGTAAGTCGGTCGTCAGCACAGACAGGGCCCTGCGGGGCCCTGTTTTTTTGCAGCAGACTCAACCTGTTGCCTCAGGTTTATTATCCGCGATCACCTTTTTCCCCGAACAAACCCGCTAGGCTTGCGCTGTCCGGATCACAGACGGCACCGCCGAGGTACGAAAGTCATGACCACAACCCATGAGGCGCCCAAGAAGCGCCAGCTCCCCACGGTTTATACCCTGCTTTTCATCATCATCGCCCTGATGGCGGCCCTCACCTGGGTGCTGCCGGCGGGCAAATACAACTATGTGACGGCCAAGACCCAGCAGCCGGTTGCGGCGGCGGCCGCGGCCGACTACAGCGGTGACGAGCGATTGCTGCCGGTACCCGGCAGTTACACCGAGCTCCCCTCCCAACCCCAGGGGGTATTCGATGTGCTCAAGGCGCCCATCCAGGGCTTTCACAAGGCGGCGGACGTGGCACTGTTCGTGCTCATCATCGGCGGCTTTCTGGCGGTGACCATGCAAAGCGGGGCGCTCGATGCCGGGGTCGGGGCCATAGTGCGCACCTTCGCCGGGCGCGAGCGGCTGCTCATCCCGGTGCTGATCGCCCTGTTTGCTCTTGGCGGCTCCACCTTCGGCATGGCGGAGGAGACGGTGGCCTTCTGGGCACTCATCGTGCCGGTGATGATGGCGGCGGGCTTCGATCGCATGGTGGCAGCGGGGATCATCCTGCTCGGCTCCGGGGTCGGGGTGCTCGCCTCCACCGTCAATCCGTTTGCCACCGGCATCGCCTCCGGCTTTGCGGGTATCCCCATCGGTGAGGGGATTGGCCTGCGGGTCATCCAGTGGCTGCTGCTGGTGATCTTCGCCTCCTGGTTCGTGATGCGCTACGCCAGGCAGGTGCAGCAGGACAAGTCCCGCTCCGTGCTGGCCGATATCGTCTATGACGACGAGTTCTCCCAGATGAAGAGCGGCAACCTCGCCTTCAGCGGCAAGCAGAAGCTCACCATGCTGGTCTTCTTCGGCACCTTCCTGCTGATGATCTATGCGGTGGTGCCCTGGTCGGATCTGGGCATCGATCTGCTGCCCACCCTGGGCTGGTGGTTCGACGAGCTATCTACCCTCTTCTTCAGCGCCTCCATCCTGATTGCCCTCATCAACCGGATGCCGGAGTCCAACTACGTGGCGACCTTCCTGAACGGGGCGCGGGATCTCATCGGGGTTGCCCTGGTGGTAGCGGTGGCGCGCGGCATCTATGTGGTGATGGAGCACGGCGTCATCATCGACACCATACTGCACTGGGCCGAGGGACTGGTGAGCGGGCTGTCGTCGTCGGTCTTCATCCTGATGGCCTATCTGGTGCACATCATCCTGAGCTTCTTCATTCCCTCCACCTCGGGGCTCGCGACCGTCTCCATGCCGTTGATGGGGCCGCTGGCGGACTTCTCCGGCATCTCGCGGGATCTGGTGATCACCGCCTATCAGTCCGCCTCCGGCTGGATCAACCTGTTCGCCCCCACCGCCGCTCACCTGGTGGCGGGGCTGGCGCTCGCCAGGATCCCCTACGATCGCTTCGTGCGCTGGGTGCTGCCCTTCATCATCGGGGTGGCCCTCATCACCATGGCGGTGCTGGTGGCCGGGGCCCTGCTCCACGGCTGATGGCGCGAATAGAAAACGACAGACAACAAAAAGGCTCCCGAAGGAGCCTTTTTCATGAGCCTTGCTTACTGCTTGTAGCCCTTGAGGAAGCGGGCGAGACGGCCGATGGCCTCTTCCAGCTCCTCTTCCCGGGGCAGGAACACCAGGCGGAAGTGATCCGGCGCCGGCCAGTTGAAGCCGGTGCCCTGCACCAGCAAGAGCTTCTCCTGCTGCAGCAGGTCGAACACCATCTTCTGGTCATCGCGGATGTCATACACCTTGGGGTCGAGGCGCGGGAACATGTAGAGCGCCCCCTTGGGCTTGACGCAGGAGACCCCGGGGATCTCGTTCAAAAGCTCCCAGGCTTTGTCCCGCTGGCGACGCAGGCGGCCCCCCGGCAGGATCAGCTCGTTGATGCTCTGGTAGCCCCCAAGGGCGGTCTGGATGGCGTGCTGCATGGGCACGTTGGCACACAGCCGCATGGAGGCCAGCATCTCCAGTCCCTCGATATAGCCCTTGGCACGACCCTTGGGACCGGTGATGACCATCCAGCCCTGGCGGAAGCCGCAGGCGCGGTAGGCCTTGGAGAGGCCGTTGAAGGTCACCACCATCACATCGTCGCACAGGGTGCAGACGCTGGTGTGGGAGATGTCGTCGTAGAGGATCTTGTCGTAAATTTCGTCGGCGAAAATGATGAGGTTGTGCTGACGGGCGATCTCGATCACTTCAAGCAAAAACTCGCTGCCGTAGACGGCGCCGGTCGGGTTGTTGGGGTTGATCAGCACCAGGCCGCGGGTGCGCGGGGTGATGCGGGCGCGGATGTCGTCGAGATCCGGATACCAGTCAGCCCCTTCGTCACAGCGGTAGTGCACCGCATGGCCGCCGGAGAGGGTGACGGCCGCGGTCCAGAGCGGGTAGTCGGGGGAGGGCACCAGCATCTCGTCGCCGTTGTTGAGCAGCGCCTGCATCGCCATCACGATGAGCTCGCTCGCACCGTTGCCGATGTAGATGTCGTCGATGTCGACCTTGCGCATCCCTTTTTGCTGGTAGTACTGCATCACCGCCTTGCGGGCGGAGAAGAGCCCCTTGGAGTCGCAGTAGCCCTGGCTTTGGGGCATGTTGAGGATCACATCCTTGATGATCTCCTCCGGTGCTTCGAAGCCAAACGGGGCCGGATTGCCGATGTTGAGCTTGATGATGCGGTGACCTTCGTCTTCGAGACGGCGAGCTTCTTTGTGCACCGGGCCGCGGATGTCATAGCAGACATCGTCGAGCTTGTGCGACTTGTCGATAGTGAACATGGTGAGCGTGATTCCTTCCCCGTGGGGCGCGTTGGCAGAAAAGCTGTTTTTAGTATCAAATTTCTCTGCCCCTATTCTTCACAGAATTGAATGCTAGAACAATCTAATTTATGGAATAAATCCCTGATATTTACCCCTGAAACAGGGTTGTTGAAATGTTAAATTCAGCATGATCGTTTGCCTCTCTTTGGTAGATCAGTGAAAGATGAGGGGCAGATTCATAAAGCAACATGAGTGTATTGAAATATCTCCCCCATCTGGCACGATTGGCTGGGGTAAAAAAGGCCCCGACCCGTCGATCTGCCAGGGGAGCACGCAGGCACGGGGGCTCATCTTCCCGCTCTCGAGGTTCACTCATGCAGGCACCCGCCACCGGTCGCTACCGCCATTTCAAGGGGGGCTATTACCAGGTTCTGGCCCTGGCCTTGCACACCGAAACCCAGGAGCAGCTGGTGATCTATCAATCCGAACAGGATGGTCAGGTTTATGCCCGCCCCGTCGCCATGTTCATGGAGTGGATTGAACATCAGGGACAGGTGGTGAGCCGCTTCACGCCGGTGGCCTGAGGCAGGTTTGGCGACATGAAAAAAGGCGCCAGAGGCGCCTTTTTTCATGGTGTCGGGGCTTACAGACCCAGATTGGCTCTGGCATAGGCCTCAAAATCGGTGCAGCCGCCGATGTGCTGCTCATCCAGGAAGATCTGCGGCACAGTGGTGACCGGCTTGCCCGCCTTGGCGGCGAGATCGTCCTTGGTCAGTCCGGCCACGTTGATATCCACGTAGCGGAACTCGAAGTCATCGCGCTCCTCGGTCAGTTGCTCGGCAATCTGCTTGGCACGCACGCAATAGGGGCAACCGGGACGACCAAAAATCTCTACAAACATCTTTTCTCTCCATTAAACAAGCCGTTGAAGAAGGCCATTGAGATGAGGCTGGGCACAGCATAGCCCTGGCGCCCTGTCAGTCAAAGCTGAAAATTGCGATGCTTACGTTCGCCATCTCCGATTGCGCCCACTGCTGATGACGGCGCCAGCGTCCCCCAAGGCCGGGGAATCGGGCCGCCTTGCCGGCAAGGCAGCCCGTCTATCACTGCTCGACGATCTGGATGGGTTGCTGCTGGTAGATACTCTCCAGCACGCCTTTTTCGAAGACGGTCCAGGGCCAGGGCGCCTTGCTGGCGCGGTAGCGCTCGTGGGTCGCCGGATCCTGGGAGAGACCGCGCTGGAACATCACGAAGGCCTTGCGCTGGCCACCGGCCGTGTCGATGAAGCCAGCGAGGTTCGACGTACCTGTGATGGTACCGGTCTTGGCGTGTACCTTGTTCTTCATCATGGGAGCGGTGACGCTGCGTCGCCAGGCCAGGGTGCCGTCCACCTGGGAGCTTGGCAGCAGCTTGATGAAGTCGAGCTCGGCATCGTTCTTCTGGATGAAGTTCAGCACCGACAACATCTGGCGCGCGCTGATGAGATTGTGGGCGGAGAGGCCGGAGCCGTCGGCCAGGGTGGCGTTGCCAAGGTCAATGCCGTGCTTGGTCAGGATGGCGCGCACCGCCATGGTGCCGCTGCGATAGCTGCCCGGCTTGTTGTAGTAGTGACGCCCCACGGTTTTGAGGAAGGTATCGGCGTAGAGGTTGTCGGACTTTTTCAACATCTTGGCGAGCATCACCGGCAGGGAGACAGAGTAGTGGGTCGCCAGGGTCTGGGCACCGACAGGGGCCTGATGGGTGACCCGCAGCAGGCCGTCGTGGCTGATGCCGGCGCGGTTCATGGCCCAGCGGATGTTGTCCCAGCCCCAGGCTTCCACGTCGTGGATGGCAAAGCGCAGCCCTTGCGGCTCCTTGTTCGGGGTGATGCAGCCCTTGAGCTCGTAGAAGTTGCCCTTGGCCATGTCTACTTCCAGAGCGCAGAACTGGCGCGCCATGTCGCCATAGCTCATCACCTCCACGTTGTCGGCACCGATGCCGATGGGCACGCCGGTGGCCACGTTGCCCACCGCAGGCTTGCCAATCTGGGTGGCGGTGATGGTGCCGTAGGCGCAGTTCTTGTCGATGATGACCGAGGAGACGGGGGCGGCGAAGCAGAGGGTCTGATCCCCCCAGGACCAGCCGTTACCGCGCTCGTAGCCGTTGTAGGCACCGGTGTTGACATAGACGTTGCCCTGAATGCGGGTGACGCCCAACTGTTTGAACAGGGCAACCAGATCCATGCGCGACAGGGTCGGGTCGCCGACGAAGTTGATCCAGATGTCGCCGTTGATGGTAGTGCCCTGTTTGGCGCCGGGCTGGGCCTGGATGTCGGTGGCGAAGCGGAAGTCGGCACCGAGTTCGAGGCGTGCGGCGAGCGCGGTGAGCACCTTCATGGTGGAGGCGGGGGCTATCATGTCATCGGCGTGACGGGCAAATTCCACCCCGTTGCTGCCCTGTACGATGACGGCGTACTGGCCCCCCTTGGGCGGGGTCAGCGGGGCGGCGTGGACCGCCAGAGAAAAGAGAGCACAAAAACCAATCAACAGCCGCTGCATAGGATCCTCTAACTGAACGAAAGGGCGGCATCATAAACCGCCCCGATAATCAAACCGGGTGACTGCCGGGTATCGCCTGCCATGGGGTCAGGCCGGGGCGTTGGCAGTCCGGTAACGCCCCTCGTAATCGAATATTTTTTCCTTCACCTGCCAGAAGCGTCCCGACTTGCGGGCGATGACGAAATCCGGGTGACGGAACTGGTCTGCCGCGAGCATCACGCTCGCCAGGGTAGTGAATTCGGGCTCCAGACCCGGGGCGGGCCAATGATGACGCACAAAGCGTTGTTGAAACAAGCGCTGTGCACCCCGGGAGTGAAAGGGGAAGTACTCCGTCAGGGTCAGGCCATCCTCGTCGTGGTAGGTCACCTCCAGCCGCTCCCCCTGCTTGCCGCGCCCAGGGCTCAGGGTCAAACCGGCGCAGCGGATCACCATGCAGTCCTTGAGATTGAGGGCCTCCTTGAGCTTGTCGTCAGGGTCCACCAGCAGCTGGTCACAGCGTTGGCAGCGGCGGGCGGCGATGTCGTTTTCAGCGCCGCATCCGGGGCAGATCTTGGCGCGAAAGCGGTAGTCGCACTCCTCGCGGTTGCCCTCGTCATCTTCAAACAGTCCCTGACAGCGGCGGCCGTAGTGCTCGATCACCTTGCCATCCTCGTCGGTCTTGCCCCAGAAGGTGTTGGCAAAGCCGCAGGCGGGGCAGGGCACCTGAACCGGCTCGGTGCCGGCGTGGGGCCTGGGCTCCCCCACCTCGGGGGCAAACAGGTTGAAGTTGTTGCCTGCGTAGTCGAGCACCAGGCAATCGCTCTTGCCGGGTGAGAGGCGCAGGCCCCGTCCCACAATCTGCTGGTAGAGCGACACCGACTCGGTGGGACGCAGCATCACGATAAGGTCGACGTGGGGGGCATCAAAACCGGTGGTGAGCACCGCCACGTTGACCAGAAACTTGAGCTCGCGCGCCTTGAAGGCACTGATTAGAGCGTCGCGCTCCGGTCCCGGCGTCTCGCCGGTGACGAGGGCGGCCTGCTGGCCTCTGGCACCGAGCAGGCCATGAATTTCCCGGGCATGCTCGACGGTGGCGGCGAAGATCATCACCCCCTGCCGATCGGCCGCATACTCCAGCACCTGGCTCAGGATATGGGGGGTGACCCGCTCCTGTCGCCTGATCTCGCCGTTGAGCTGCGCCTCGCTGAACAGGCCGTTCTCCCGCGGTACCAGCTTGCTGAAGTCGTAGTGGACGATGGGGGCGTCCACCAGGCGCGGCGGGGTCAGGTAGCCGTTTTTCACCATAAAGCGCAGGGGCAGTTCGAATACGCAGTCACCAAAGAGCCGCTCGCCGTGGCTCTTGACCATGCCGTGGTAGTGGCGCCGGTAGATCCAGCCCAGCCCCAGCCGATAGGGGGTGGCGGTGAGCCCGAGGATCTTGAGGGCAGGGTTGGCGGCCTTGAGATGCTCGAGCACCTGGTGGTATTGGCTGTCGTCATCGAGCGAGACCCGGTGGCACTCGTCGATGATGAGCAGCGAAAAAGCCCCGTCGAAGGCATCCAGATTGCGTGCCACCGACTGCACCGAGCCAAACACCACCTGGGCGCTCGCCTCCTTGCGATCCAGCCCGGCGGCGAAGATGTCGGCCTTGAGCCCCCACGCCTCGTACTTGGCGTGGTTCTGCTCCACCAGCTCCTTGACGTGGGCCAGCACCAGCACCCGGCCGCGCGCCTTGCGGGCCAGTTCGGCGATCACCAGGCTCTTGCCGGCCCCGGTGGGCAGCACCACCACGGCGGGATCCGGGTGTTTGCGAAAGTGGTTGATGACGGCGTTGACCGCGTCGGTTTGATAGGGTCTGAGAACGAACATGGGGAACGGTTGTGGCGCAAGGTGGCGCCATTATAGGGATCTTGCGGGGAAAATGCAGCGAGGGGGGCGTGCTGACAGGAAGCGGGCCGGCAAGATGCCGGCCCGTGCAGGTCAGGGACCTCAGTGGAAGGGGAACAGGTAGTTGAGCCAGCTACCCATGCGCATCAGGATCTTGCGCATGATGGCCACGTGGTGGAAGTGCTCGGTATAGATGGCGGCCTGACCGCTGGAGCCCGCGATCACCTGGTAGTTTGCCCACTCGGGATCGGTGATCTCGAGCACGATGGGCAGGCGACCCGGTACCTGGGCCGAAGTCTGATCGATAAGACCCGCCTGTGCCTGGATGTTGCCCGGAGCCATGGCCGGGATAACGGACTGCACCTTGGCCTTGAAGATGCGACCCGGGATGCCGTCGAGCACGACTTCGGCCTCGTCACCCGCTTTGAGCCGCTGCATGCTGTTCTGCCAGAACCAGCCGACATAGGCATTGGCATCTTCATGAATGAAAGTCATCACGGGGCGGAACATGAAGGGGGCGGCAATCATGCCCGGGCGCAATGCCAGTTGCACGACATGACCGTCACTCGGGGCGTAGACCACGGTCTGCTCCAGATCGTACTTGGCGATGTTGAGCTGGGCACTCAGGTCATTGAGGGTCGCTTTCTGCTGATCTATCTGGGCGACGATGTCATCCACGTTGGCCTGGGTGACGTCGAGGTCGCGCTGTTTGCCGATGCCCCGTCGCATCAGCTCCTGGGCGCGATCCCTGTCCAGGCTGGCGGATCGCAGGCGGGCGTCCAGAGCCTTCAGAAAATCGGTGTTGGAGGCGAGGCGCGCCGTCAGGCTGGCGACCTTCTCCTGGAAGGGCTCAGCGTCGATGCGAAACAGCACATCCCCTTTCTTGACTGGCTGGTTGGGCTTGACCGGGACGTCGGTGACTCGTCCCTTGACCAGGGGCACGACCGGGGTGGAGACATAATAGTTGCGAGCCAGCTCGGAATAGGGGTGGTTGTAGTTCATCAGCATGATGAGTGTGCCGATGATGATGACGCCACCCAGCACGGCGGTCGGCACGGTCCACTTGTTGAGCGGGATCTTGAAAATCTTGAAAATACCTATGCAGAGGGCCGTATAGGTGAGAATAAGTAGCAGGTCCATGGGGCGTTACCTATTTGTCGGTCTGTTCGAGCGTGGTCATGCGAGCCTGCAGTGCGGCCAGCTCCTCTTTGAGTGCGCTGATCTCGGTTTCGTCATGTTGTAGGCGTTGCGAGAAGCCCCAGCCGCGATCGGGGCGATAAATCGTGGCCCAGATCCAGAGGAAGGGCCAGAGCACGTGCAGGGTGAACAGGCTGACCCAGCCTGCCACGTGAATGGCGTCCTGGTGGGGGTGATTACGGTGCTTGGCAATTTCATATGGAATATCGTGAATGACGATAATGCCATAGAACATGACCAAGACGACAAACACCAGGATCCCCAGGGCAATGTAGTCAAGTACCATCGATTTCTCCCGTCTGAGTCGCTAACAATGCTTCGATTGTCGAGTCGAGGCTTCGGCAATAATGACAGCATATGCCGTCGGTGCAAGTCTGCAATCGGAGAGTTGGTGTGGCGGTACAGGCATGGTTCATCGATTGCTCATTTAACACACAAAATTGATTTGGTTAGATAAAATCAAACAGCAATGGATGCCCGGGCAAGGTGAGAGGTGAACCTGATGAACGAATGGTGCAGTGGCAAAGGATGGCGGCTTGGCCTGTTGCTGATCTGCCTGTTGTGGTCCCGCCTCGGCTGGACTGCCGAACCCAGAATGGAGCCCAATGAGCAGGAGCGGGCGCAGACCCTGGTCCTGCTTCATGAACCCATCGTCATGCTGACGGCTAAATATGGCAACCTGGATGGGGCGGCCAGGGTACGGCTGGCCCATGAGCGAGTTCAGCGGATGGAGCCAAGCGACCTCATGACGCCTGTGGCCGTGACGAAAGGCAGCCGACACGGCCAGGAGAGCCGGGAGTTTCTGGTCAATGGCAAGCGCATTCTGGTGTTGCTGGAAGGGGACCTGGATGAATTCGACGAGCTGACCCTGGATCAGGCGGCCGAACGCGTCCTGCATCGGCTCGACGGCGTGCGCATCAAGTATCTCGAGCTGCACTCGACCCCCTATCTGGTCAAGGCCGTCGGCTTGGCGGTGGTGGTCAGCCTGATCTTCTTCGGCCTCATCTGGCTGTTGCAGCGGGGGCATCGGCGAGTCAGAAAGTGGCTGGCCAACCGCCTGTTGCTGCAGAAGGGGCTGGTCCCCCACTCCTGGCGCCAGGTCACCGGGAATGTCGAGGTCCGCATGCTCGGCCTCATCACGCTGCTGCTCATCTTCATGCTCACCTATGGCTGGCTGACCTATGTGCTCGGCCTGTTCCCCCAGACTCGGGCCTGGAGCGATCGGCTTGGGGAATCCCTGTTTGCCCTGTGTGGCGACATGCTGGAAGGCATGATTGCCGCCATGCCCGGTCTGGTAACCGTGCTGCTTATCGTGGTCATCACCCGTTTCTTCATCAAGATGCTGGCCATCCTCTTCGACCGCATCGAGCGTGGCCAGTTTCGGGTGCAGGGTTTGCACGCCGAGACCATAGGCGCCACCCGGCGACTGCTGTCAGTGGTGATCTGGCTGTTTGCCCTGACGGTGGCCTACCCCTATCTGCCGGGGGCGGATTCCGATGCCTTCAAGGGGATCAGCGTCTTCTTCGGTCTGATGGTGACACTGGGATCGGCCGGTATCATGAACCATGCCATGAGCGGCCTGGTGCTCATTTACTCCCGCGCACTGCGGCCAGGGGATCTGGTGCAGATCGGCGAGGTGGAGGGGATGGTGAGCGAGCTCAACGCCCTCTCGACCAAGCTGGTGACGCGCCAGGATCACGAGGTCACGCTGCCCAATGCAGTGGTGGTGGGGGGCAAGGTGGTGAACCTGACACGGCTGGCGGGCGAGAAGGGGGTGGCCCTGCTGACCAAGGTGACCATCGGTTATGACACCCCCTGGCGTCAGGTACATGCCATGCTGGAGCTGGCCGCGCGGCGTTGCACCCGGCTCAATCAGGATGAAGCTCCCTTGGTGCGGCAGTTGAATCTGCAGGATTGGTATGTGGAGTACGAGTTGCAGGTAAGAATGAAGGCAAGCGAACTCCCTGCAGTGGTCAAGACGGAGCTCCATGGCCATATTCAGGATGTCTTCAACGAGTTCGGGGTGCAGATCATGTCCCCCAACTTCATTGCCCAGCCGGAGCAGGCTGTGCTGGTGGCCAGGGAGCAGTGGTATCAGGCGCCGGCCCGGGCGCCCGATCCCGCCGAGCCCCCCGCCAGGGAGTGACCACAAAAAGCAGAGGCCCGGCAGCAATGCCGGGCCTCTTGTCATGAAGAGAAGCTGACGCCTCAGCTCTCCTTGGCCTCTCTCAGTTGGGAGGGCCTGAATTTCACCAGGAAGGCGAGGGTGATGAGGGCGGTGCTCACCAGACCGATGATGGTGGAGACATTCATCTCGAGGCCGAAACCGATTGGGGCGTTGGCCAGGTAGGTGATGACCACTGCGGTCATGAAGATGGCGGGAATGGTGCATACCCAGTGCAGCTTGCCTTCCTTGATGAGGTAGGCGGCCGCAGCCCACAGCATGATGACGGCGGTGGTCTGGTTGGCCCAACCGAAGTAGCGCCAGATCACCCCGAACTCGGCCTTGGAGATGATGAAGCCAAGGATGAACATGGGGATGGCGATGAGCAGACGCTTGGCCATGGGCTTCTGGGTCAGGTTCAGGAAGTCCGCCACGATGAGGCGGGCGCTGCGAAACGCGGTGTCACCGGAGGTGATGGGCAGGATCACCACGCCGAGGATCGCCAGGATGCCGCCCACGGTACCGAGCAGGCTGGTGGAGACTTCGTGCACCACGGCAGAGGGGCCGCCGCTGGCCAGGGTGGCGTTGAGTGCCTCGGTGCTGTCGTAGAAGGAGAGACCCAGGGTGCACCAGATGAGGGCGATGATGCCTTCCCCTATCATGGCCCCGTAGAAGATGAAGCGACCGGAGCTCTCGTTCTGCATGCAGCGCGCCATCAGCGGGGACTGGGTGGCGTGGAAACCGGAGACGGCACCACAGGCGATGGTGATGAACAGCAGCGGCCAGAGCGGCAGGTCCGTCGGGTGCAGGTTGGAGAAGTCCATCCCGGTGTTGTAGAAGCCCTTGCCGGAGACGATGAGGCCGATGATGAGGCCGACGGACATGAAGACCAGCAGCGCGCCGAAGATGGGGTAGAAGCGACCGATGATCTTGTCGATGGGGACGATGGTCGCGAGGATGTAGTAGGCGAAGATGGCCGCAATCCAGTAGACCAGATCGGTGGAGGTGAGGTTGGCGAGCAGGCCCGCCGGGCTCAGGACGAAGACCACGCCCACCAGCATCAGGAGCACCACGGCAAAGAGGTTCATGAAGTGCTTGGCGGCGGTGCCCAGGTGCTCACCGACCACGGTCGGCACCGAGGCGCCTCTGGCGCGTACCGACAGCATGCCGGAGAAGTAGTCGTGGACCGCACCGGCGAAGATGCAGCCAAAGACGATCCAGAGCATGGCGACCGGACCATAGAGGGCACCCAGGATGGGGCCGAAGATGGGGCCGACGCCTGCGATGTTGAGCAGTTGAACCAGGTAGACCTTCTTGTCCGACATGGGGACATAGTCCACCCCGTCCGCCATGGTGATGGCGGGGGTCTTCAACTCGGGTTTGGGCCCGAATATCCGTTCGATGAATTTGCCGTATACGAAGTAGCCGGCTATCAACAAGCCGACACAGAGGAAGAACCAGATCATTGCTACGCTCCTGCTTTGTTATTTTTGGTGTGCGCAGCCAGTGTAGGGGGGGACTTCTGTTAACGGCAGGTGAAAGGGGGTGAGCGGCGACATGGCGACCCGAGCGGTTGTCCGCTGTGATCCGGCGCACATCGCGCCCCGCTTTATTCCAGTCCCAGCTCGTCTTTGAGCTCCTTGAGGTAGCGGCGGCTGACCGGTACCCGGGCACCGCTCGGTGTCACGATCTCCGCCAGCTGATTCTCCAGCAGCCGGATTTCGAAGATGGCGGCCGGGGCCACCAGATACTGGCGGTGGCAGCGCAGCAGCGGGGTCTTCTCCTCGAGGGACTTGAGGGTGAGCTGGGTGTGAAACAGCTCGCCCTGGCAGGCGACATGGACACCGCCGAGATCGGAGAAGGCGTACTCCACCTGGGAGGTTGGGAGCAGCCGTACCCGGTTGTGCAGGTATCCGGGGATATGGTGGATGGTCGGGGCCAGGGTCCCGACCGGTTGCGGGGTGATGTCCTGCCTGAGCCGCGCCAGGGTCTTGGCGAGGCGCGCCGGCTCCACCGGCTTGAGCAGGTAATCGAAGGCGTTCTCCTCGAACGCCTGGATGGCGTACTCGTCAAAGGCGGTGACAAAGACGATACGGGGCAGGGGATCGAGCATGGCCACCAGCTCCATGCCGCTGAGCTTGGGCATCTGGATATCGAGAAACACCACATCCGGCTTGAGTTGCTGGATGAGGCCGAGCGCCTCGATGGCGTTGCCCGCCATGCCCAGGATCTCGATGTCGGGATCGCTGGCCAGCAGCTCTGCCAGCTCCTCGCGGGCATAGGGCTCGTCATCGACGATCAGGGTGCGGATCATGTCATCTCCTTGGCGGTGGTGCGGGGTTGTCGTGGGAGCGTCAGGGAGACCCGGGTCCATTGCTCTGGCTCCCACTGGACGTCAATGCCATAGCGCTCGCCAAAGGCGCTCTTGAGGCGCTTGTCCACCAGGCTCATCCCCAGACCATCCCCCTGGCCGGATGGTTGCCAGGCCCCGGCATTGTCTTCGACGCAAAGGGTGATCACCTCGGGGGTCTCCCTCGCGAAGAGGCGAAGTCGCCCCTCTCCCAGCAGGGAGCAGATGCCGTGCTTGATGGCATTCTCGATGAGGGGCTGCAGGGTGAAGCTCGGCAGTTGCACCTCGGCAAGGTGGGGCGGGATCTCGTTGATGACGGTGAGCCGCTCGCCAAAGCGGGCCTGCTCTATCTCCAGGTAGGAGAGGCTGTGCTCCTGCTCCTCCTGCAGCGTGGTCAGGCCGCTCTGGCGCTTGAGGTTGTTGCGAAAGAAACGGGAGAGGTGCAGCAGCAGCCCCCGTGCCCGTCCCGGATCGCGGCGGGTAATGGCGCTGATGGTGTTGAGGGTGTTGAACAGGAAGTGGGGGTTTATCTGTGCCTGCACCAGCTTGAGCTCGGATTGCACCAGCAGGCGCTGCTGCTGCTCCAGGCGGCCTGCCAGCAGCTGCTGGGACAACAGGTTGGCGATCCCTTCTCCCAGGGTGTGATTGATCTTGAGGAAGAGCCGCTTCTTGGGCTCATAGAGCTTGATGGTGCCGATCACCCCCTCGTCACCCTGCAGGGGGATCACCAGCACGGAGCCGAGCTGGCACTGGGGGGAGATGCTGCAACGATAGGGCTGGCTGTTGCCATCGGCGAACAGCACCTTGTTCTGGGCGATGGCTTGCAGGGTGATCGCCGAGGTGATGGGGGTACCCGGCTTGTGGTGATCTTCTCCGGTGCCGATGAAGGCGAGGATCTTGTCGGTGTCCGTGATGGCGACGGCGCCGACGCCGGTCTCTTCCTGAACGATATGGGCTATCTTGCCGCTGGCCTCCGGAGTGAACCCCTGGCTCATGATGCCGACGGTGCGGTTGGCGATGGTGAGCGCCTTGGCGGAGAAGACCCGGGAGAACTTTTCGTACATCCGCTGCTGGTCGCGGATCATGCTGATGAAGAGCGCCGCCCCGCAGGAGTTGGCGAGGATCATGGGGGTGGCGATGGTGCGCACCAGCAGCAGGGACTTGTCGAAGGGGGTGGCGACCAGCAGGATGATCACCATCTGCATGATCTCGGCCACGAAGGTGGTAAAGAAGGCGACCCTGGGGGCAAAGAGGTCATTGACCCTGCCTGCCCGCATCAGCCGCCAGTGCACCAGCCCCCCCAGCAAGCCTTCGCAGGTGGTGGAGATGGCGCAGGCGAGATCGGTGAACCCCCCCAGGGTATAGCGGTGCAGGCCGCCGGTCAGCCCCACCAGGAATCCAACCAGAGGACCACCCAGCAGTCCCCCCAGTACGGCACCGACCGCCCGGGTGTTGGCGATGGCGTCATCGATGTCGAGGCCCACATAGGTTCCCAGTATGCAAAAGCAGGAGAAGATGACATAGATGAGCACCTTGTGGGGCAGCCTGACGGAGTAGTTGGCCAGGGGACGCAACAGGGGGCTTTTGGAAAAAAGGTAGGCGATGACCAGGCTGACGCTCATCTGCTGGAGCAGAGAGAGGACTAGTTGCATAAAAAAGCTTCCTCAAACACCACGCCGGAGCCGGGCGTTGTCATGACGCAGGATGAGCCTGAGCCCGTCTTGATGCGGGCTGCGGGCTGAACGCTGCGGCAGTTTGCCAGAATGGAAAAATAAAACCATATAAAATCAGCATGTTAAATTGATATTTGTGTAACCTGCGCCCGCTTGATATTGCTGATACGAGCATGAAGGTATCCACCGGATACGCCACACGGAGGTGGCATGCTCCGCCCGGCCATCGGCTGGGCGTTTTTTATCCAGCTCCAATGGTGGACGATTTCGAGGGGACCTGAGCAATTATTCAGGTTTGTCCAATGAGTTATCCCCAGCTTCTGGGGATAACTCAGAAGGCGAAATAGTAACAGACCCGCCGACCCAGACCGAAAAAGGCGCGTTGCGCGTCGTCCAGCTCTTCCTGTCTGAGGGTGGCGACGATGCTTCGCGCATCTTCCCGCAGATCGATCATGGTCACCCCTTCCGGTCGCTGCCCCTTGAGGTAGGGCAGCACCTTGGGTCTGAGGGGCATGCTGGGCTCGGTGGAGAGCACCAGGGCCAGGGCATCGTCATCCAGGCGCACCAGGGAACCCGGTGGATAGACCCCCAGCACCTTTATCAGCAACCTGACCTGGGTTTGCTCGAACTTCTTCTGGGAGAGCTTGTAGAGCTGGCCGATCACCTGGCTGGGCCCCGGCGGGTTGAGGCCGCTGCGCGGATGAAGCAGCTCGTCATAGTGATCCACCAGCCCGATGAGGCGGGCGAGGGGGGGGATCTTGTCGCCCTTGATCCCGAGGGGAAAACCGCTGCCATCGAGGCGTTCGTGATGCAGGTAGGCGACCTCACGGATCCTGGGTTCGAAAGCCTGCAACTGGTTGAGCATCTCCAGTCCGTACTGGGGGTGCATGTTGAGGAAATTCTGCTCCGCCTTGCTGAGCTCCCCCCGCTTCTGGATGATCTGGCTCGGGATCCTGAGCTCGCCGATGTCGTGGATCAGGCCCGCCAGACCGGTCTCCTCGATCTCGACGGGATTCATGCCAAGCTCCCGTGCCATCAGCATGGCGATGAAGGCCACGCTCAGGCTGTGTTGCAGCAGGGTATCCGTGTTCTGGCTGCGGATGAGGTGCAGACCGAGCGGCCCCTGGTGTTCTGCCAGACGGGCGGCGGTGCTGCGCACTATCTGCGCAGTATTGGCCAGGCCTTCGTCCGGTTTGAGGTTGAGGGCGCCAAGGGCGTCGCGAAGATCTGACAGGGATTGACCGAACGCCTTGTCCGCGATGCGAAGGGAGCGCCTGAACGCCTTTTCGTCGAAGGTGGGGCCCTCAGAAGAGGGGGCGGTATCCCCGGTGTCGCTCATCTCAAGAGAGGGAACGGGTTCGGCCCGCAGCAGGGGCTCGACCGGCAGATCGCTCTTGTCGGGATCCACCATCAGCAGGGTCAGGTCGAGGTGGCGGATGATGTCGAGCTGCTGCTGGTCCTTGATTTTGAAGGCGTTGAACATGAAAGGGTGGCTCGTCCATCCCGTGGGAAGATGGATGTAGTGGCCGACTCTCAACTGCTCGATGGAGGCCTGTATCAGCGCCATGGACTAGCTCTTCTGTCGAATTTGCCTATCAACAAGCTAGCAAAATTAAACAGATAGACAAACAAAAAAGCCCGCGCATGTGCGCGGGCTCTTGTCATCCGTGGCGTTTATCAGGCCTTGGATTTTTTCTTGTTGTCCACCTTGGTGTCGACCTTGGCTGCAACCGGGGCGGCAGCAGGGGCTTCCTCGATGAAGGGACGGCCGTAGTAGGTGTCCATCAGGATGGCTTTCAGCTCGGTGATCAGCGGGTAGCGCGGGTTGGCGCCGGTGCACTGGTCATCGAAGGCTTCCAGGGCCAGCTGGTCTACCTTGGCCAGGAAGTCCGCTTCGTTCACACCGGCTTCGCGGATGGAGGCCGGGATCCCCAGGGTGGCCTTCAGCTCGTCCAGCCAGGTCAGCAGCTTCTCGATCTTGGCGGCGGTACGGTCACCGGCAGCGGTCAGGCCCAGGTGGTCAGCCACTTCGGCGTAGCGACGGCGAGCCTGCGGACGGTCGTACTGGGAGAACGCGGTCTGCTTGGTCGGGTTGTCGTTCGCGTTGTAACGGATGACGTTGCTGATCAGCAGGGCGTTGGCCAGACCGTGGGGGATGTGGAACTCCGCACCCAGTTTGTGGGCCATGGAGTGGCACACACCCAGGAAGGCGTTGGCAAACGCGATACCGGCGATGGTGGCGGCGTTGTGCACCTTCTCGCGGGCAACCGGGTCGTTGGCGCCGTTGATGTAGCTGGAGGGCAGGTAGTCCTTCAGCAGTTTCAGGGCTTGCAGCGCCTGACCGTCGGAGTATTCGTTGGCCAGCACGGAGACATAGGCTTCCATGGCGTGGGTCACTGCGTCGATACCACCGAAGGCACACAGGGATTTGGGCATGCCCATCACCAGGTTGGCATCCACGATGGCCATGTTCGGGGTCAGCTCGTAGTCGGCCAGCGGGTACTTCATGCCGGTGGCGTCGTCGGTCACGACCGCAAACGGGGTCACTTCAGAACCGGTACCGGATGTGGTGGTGATACAGACCAGTTCGGCCTTCACGCCCATTTTCGGGAACTTGTAGATACGCTTGCGGATGTCCATGAAGCGCATGGCCAGGTCTTCGAACGCGGTGTCCGGGTGCTCGTACATGACCCACATGATCTTGGCGGCATCCATGGGTGAACCACCACCCAGGGCGACGATCACGTCCGGCTTGAAGGAGTTGGCCATCTCGGCGCCCTTGCGGACCACGGACAGGGTGGGGTCGGCTTCCACTTCGTAGAAGATCTCCACTTCCATGTTCAGCTTCTTGAGCAGGCGAACCACTTCATCGGCATAGCCGTTGTTGAACAGGAAGCGGTCGGTCACCACCATGGCGCGCTTCTTGCCTTCCAGGTCGCCCAAGGCGATCGGCAGGGAACCACGACGGAAGTAGATGGATTTCGGAAGTTTGTGCCACAGCATATTTTCTGCCCGTTTTGCGACTGTCTTCTTGTTGATCAAGTGCTTGGGACCGACGTTCTCGGAGATGGAGTTACCACTCCAGGAGCCGCAACCCAGGGTCAGGGACGGGGCCAGCGCGAAGTTGTACAGGTCACCGATACCACCCTGGGTGGAGGGGGTGTTGATGAGGATACGGGCGGTCTTCATCTTGTCGCCGAAGTACTTGATGCGGTCGGCATTGCGATCCTGGTCGGTATAGAGACCGGAGGTGTGGCCGATACCACCGATGTTGACCATGTCGCAGGCCATTTCGACGGCTTCTTCGAAGTTCTTGGCACGGAACATACCCAGGGTCGGGGAGAGTTTTTCGTGAGCGAACTCGTCTTCTGCGCAGAGTTCCAGACCTTCACCGATGAGGATCTTGGTGGTGGCAGGCACGGTCACACCGGCCATGGCGGCGATCTTGGTAGCAGGTTGGCCCACGATGTCGGCGTTCAGGGCGCCGTTGATCAGCAGCACTTTACGCACCTTGTCCGCTTCGTCCTTGGAGAGGATGTAGCCGGCGTGGGTCGCGAAACGCTCCTTGACCTGGTTGTAGATGGAGTCGACTACGATAACAGCCTGCTCGGAGGCACAGACCACGCCGTTGTCGAAGGTCTTGGACATCAGGATGGAGGCGACGGCACGCTTCACGTCGGCGGTTTCGTCGATGACGATGGGCACGTTGCCCGCACCCACGCCGATGGCGGGTTTGCCGGAGGAGTAGGCGGCCTTCACCATGCCCGGGCCACCGGTGGCCAGGATCAGGTTGATGTCGTCGTGACGCATCAGGGCGTTGGAGAGTTCGACGGAGGGTTGATCAATCCAGCCGATGATGTCTTTCGGCGCACCGGCAGCCACGGCAGCATCCAGTACCAGCTTGGCAGCGGTATTGGTGGAGTTCTTGGCGCGGGGATGCGGGGAGAAGATGATGGCGTTGCGGGTCTTCAGGGAGATGAGGGCCTTGAAGATCGCAGTGGAAGTCGGGTTGGTGGTCGGTACGATACCGCAGATGATGCCTACCGGCTCGGCGATGGTGATGGTGCCCATCTCGTCGTCCTGGCTCAGGATGCCGCAGGTCTTTTCATCTTTATAGGCGTTGTAGATGTATTCGGAGGCGAAGTGGTTCTTGATAACCTTGTCTTCGATGATACCCATACCGGATTCAGCCACGGCCATCTGGGCCAGGGGGATACGGGCGTTGCTGGCGGCCAGGGCGGCGGCACGGAAGACCTTGTCTACCTGCTCTTGCGAGAAGCTGGCGAATTGACGCTGTGCTTCTTTGACGCGGGCAACCAGTGCATCCAGTTCAGCCAAATTGGTTACTGCCATGTTTATCTCCTGATGATTTGAAAACTGTTTAGTAAGACCTTGGCAATGCCCGGCAATTATAGCCACCTTGTCAAGGCGAGAATCACCATAACGGGGTATTTACATGCCTTAGTAAACTGTTTTCTGGCTCGATTATAGGGTCGGGATGTGTCAGAAAAGATTGATCTGGATCATATGTAACAAAAGAACAAAAGAAATTTTGTTTCACCCCTTATCGCACCACTATGTTACGGGAGTGTGTCATCCTTTCTTGGCATCATGAGCTGCTGTCACGCGCCCTTGGAATATCTGCTCAGGGAAGGGGATCTGATGAATTCTCGCCTTGACCGGGATGGGGGGAGGCGGTATCGCCGTGATGGTGGCAGAACGTTCACTCCCCTGACGTTTCATTTATGTTGAGAAAGGGGTTGTTGTTTTCATCCAGTCGCCCTGGCGAAACAGCACATCTGGCGGTGGCAGGGAGCGCGTCACCTCTTCAGAGCCGACCCCACTGGCGCCGTACCAGGGTGAGAAAGGCCAAAAATCGGGGTCACAGGAGTGGGTGGGGGCGGCAAGCAGGCGTGGTGAGAAGCAAGGGTGCCATTTGCCGAAAATATCGTTTCTTGGCTGAGGGTTGATATAACGCGCTGCGATGGCACCCGGCGATGTTAATGGTGGCCTCTCTCCCTTAACAACCCGATATGTTGAATTATGTCGATACATTAGCGGAACTAACTAAAAAGCCCCGGTAAGGGTGAGATTATTTGATTGGAGAAGGGAAAAGCCATGGTGTAAATTTACGCGCAGTTTGGGGGCTGGCCCCTTGTGGCTCGTATTGGTTCTGGATGGCGCCTATGGCAGCAATAGACTTCTCTTTATACCTGAAATTTTTCGTCGGCCTGTTCGCGATCATCAACCCGCTGGGTCTGTTGCCGGTCTTTGTGAGCCTGACGGGCCACATGTCGCCGGAGGAGCGACGCAAGACCAACACCACCGCCCACATTGCCGTGATGATCATCCTGATGGTCTCCATGTGCATGGGACAGCTCATCCTCGACAGTTTCGGCATCTCCCTGGCGTCGTTTCGCATTGCCGGTGGCTCGCTCATCACCCTGATCGCCTGGTCGATGCTGCAGGGCAAGCTGGGGGAGGTGAAGCACAACAAGCAGGAGAAGGGTGAACTGGCTGCGCGTGAATCCATTGCCGTGGTGCCCCTGGCACTGCCGCTGATGGCCGGACCCGGTGCCATCTCCTCTTCCATCGTCTATGCCAGCCAGAAGACCCTGCCCCAGATGGCCGGCATGTTCGTGGTGGTGGTGGCGTTTGCCTGCTGCTCCTGGCTCATCTTCCGGGCTGCTCCCCTGCTGTTCAAGCTGATGGGCAACACCGGCATCAACGTGGTGACCCGTATCATGGGTCTCATCATGATGTCCCTTGGCATCGAGATCATCGTGGCGGGCATCAAGGGAGTCTTCCCCGGTCTGGTGTGAGCCAGGTCCGTTTTTGTCGGAGCCGGTCCTTGTGACCGGCTTTTTATTGTTTCTTTTTTGTTGGTCATTTCCTAGAATCGAGCGGCCTTGTACGAAAAACGACCGCCTCGGGATATTTAAATGCTGAATAAATGGTTTTAAGTTGTTTTTTTGACCATGAAAGCGGCCTGTTCCTGATGATATCTATTGCATTATCAGAATTGTCAGGGAATTATGCGGGCAGCGAGGTGTTTGTCTCGTGGATAACAAATGCATGGAATGTTCTTGTTGGAGTATGGAAATGACTCATAGAAAAACAATTATTAATACCCTTTTATTGACTGCACTTTTCGGTGGCGCCACCCTGGCTCACGCCGCCGATGTCCCCGCCGGTACCAAGCTTGCTCCCGAGCAAACCCTGGTGAAGGGCAATGGTTCCGAACCCGCCACCCTGGATCCGCACAAGACCGAGGGAACGGTAGAATCCAATATCCTGCGCGACCTGTTCGAGGGGCTGGTCACCTCTGGCCCCAAGGGTGAGACCCTGCCCGGCGTCGCCGAGTCCTGGGAAACCAAGGACAACAAACATTACGTGTTCCACCTGCGCAAGGATGCCAAGTGGTCCAACGGGGATCCCGTCACCGCGCATGACTTCGTCTTTGCCTTCCAGCGCGCGGTGGATCCCAAGACGGCCTCTCCTTACTCCTGGTACATGGAGATCCCGACCATCGTCAACGCCACTGACATCATCGCGGGCAAGAAGCCGTCCGACACCCTGGGCGTGAAGGCGGTGGACGATCACACCTTCGAGGTGCAGCTGGAGAAGGCGGTGCCTTACTTCGTCAGCATGCTCTCCCACACCACCACCTATCCGGTCCCGAAGAAGGTGATCGAGAAGTTCGGTGACAAGTGGACCCAGCCCGGCAACATGGTATCCAACGGCGCCTACGTGCTGAAGGACTGGGTGGTCAACGAGCGCGTCGACGTCGAGCGCAACCCCAACTACTGGAACAACGGCAAGACCGTCATCAACAAGGTGACCTACCTGCCGATCCAGTCCACCAACGCCGAGCTGAACCGCTATCTGGCTGGCGAAGTGGATCTGACCTACAACATGCCCATCGAACGCTTCAAGCAGATGAAGAAAGAGCTGCCGGACGAAGTGAAGGTGAGCGGCTATGTGGGCACCTACTACTACACCTTCAACACCAAGCGCAAACCTTATGACGACGTGCGGGTGCGTACTGCACTCACCTACGCCATCGATCGCGACGTGATCGCCGACAAGGTGATGGGCAAGGGTGAGACCCCGGGTTATGCCCTGGTGCCCGACTTCGTGGACGGCTTCAAGCCGGTGGCACCATCCTGGTCCAAGCTGACCCAGGCAGAGCGCGATGCCAAGGCGAAAGAGCTGCTGACCGAAGCCGGTTACGGCCCGGGCAACCCGCTCAAGTTCGAGCTGCTCTACAACACCGACGACAACCACAAGAAGGTGGCCGTGGCCGTCGCCTCCATGTGGAAGAAGCTCGGCGTGCAGGTGAGCCTGGTGAACCAGGAGTGGAAGACCTATCTGGAGACGCTCAAGCAAGGTCAGTTTGATGTGGCCCGTCGTGGCTGGATTGCCGACTACAACGAAGCCTCCTCCATGCTGGATCTGATGCAGACCACTCACGGCAACAACGACGGCAAATACTCCAACCCGACGTTCGACAAGCTGATGAGCGAGTCCCGCAACCAGGTGGATGCCGAGGCGCGCAACAAGCTCTATGTCCAGGCCGAAGAGATCCTGGCCAAGGACATGCCGATCGCCCCCATCTATCAGTACGTGACCTCCCGCATGGTCAAGCCCTACGTGGGCGGCTACCCGGCCAACCCGCTGGACAACATTTACAGCAAAGACATGTACATCGTTGCTCACTGAGTAAAGAAACAAGTCGCATAACAAGCAGGGCCCGCCAGACGGCGGGCCTTTATTACAACCGCGACCCTTTGGAAGCAGTACAGGACAGGAAATGTCTATGTTGAAATTCATCCTTAAACGTCTACTGGAAGCGATCCCGACTCTGCTGGTCTTGATCACCGTCTCCTTCTTCATGATGCGCTTCGCCCCGGGCAACCCCTTCACCAGCGAACGCGCCCTGCCGCCGGAAGTCCTGGCCAACATCGAAGCCAAATATGGCCTGGACAAGCCCATCGGCATGCAATACCTCACTTACCTCGGCAACCTGGTCCAGGGGGATCTGGGGCCCTCCTTCAAATACAAGGACTTCACCGTCAATGATCTGGTGAGCCAGGCCCTGCCTGTCTCCGCCAAGATAGGCTCGGTCGCCTTCCTGCTGGCAGTGACCCTGGGGGTCACCTTCGGCACCATTGCGGCCCTGAAACAGAACACCCTCATCGACTACCTGTTGATGTCGTCGGCCATGGCCGGGGTGGTGATACCCGGCTTCGTGCTGGCACCGCTGCTGGTGCTCTTCTTCAGTATCTATCTGGGCTGGTTCCCGGCGGGGGGCTGGCAGGGGGGCGGCGCCCAGTTCATGGTACTGCCGGTGTTCGGCATGATGATGTACTACATCTCGGCCATCTCCCGCATCATGCGCGGCAGCATGATCGAGACCATGAACTCCAACTTCATCCGTACCGCCCGCGCCAAGGGGCTGCCCCTGCGCCACATCATCCTCAAGCACGCGCTGCGCCCGGCCATGCTGCCGGTGGTCTCCTACCTGGGACCGGCCTTCGTGGGCATCATCACCGGCTCCGTGGTCATCGAGACCATCTTCGGCCTGCCGGGGATTGGCCAGCTGTTCGTCAACGGTGCCCTCAACCGTGATTACTCCATGGTGCTCGGTCTGACCATTCTGGTCGGCGCCCTCACCATCACCTTTAACGCCGTGGTCGATATTCTCTATGCCGTCATCGATCCCAAGATCCGTTACTAAGCCGGGAGTGCATCATGGTAGTCACAACTGAAAAGCGCGAAGCCGTCGAGGCGTTCGCCCAGAAAGTGGAAGTGGTGGAAGGACGCTCCCTGTGGAAGGATGCCCGTCGCCGTTTCCTGCGCAACAAGGCGGCCCTGACCAGCCTCATCATCCTGACCATCATCGGTCTGGCGGTGATCGTGGGGCCCCACCTGTCCCAGTACACGTTCGATGACCCGGACTGGGGGGCCATGCAGAGTGCCCCGGACATGGAGACCGGCCACTGGTTCGGCACCGACAGCCTGGGGCGCGACCTGTTCGTGCGTACCCTGCTCGGCGGACGCATCTCCCTGATGGTCGGCATCATGGGGGCCCTGGTGGCCGTCATCATCGGCACCCTCTACGGGGCCGCGTCCGGCTTCATCGGCGGTCGCGTCGACAGCCTGATGATGCGCGTGCTTGAGATCCTCAACGCCTTCCCCTTCATGTTCTTCGTGATCATGCTGGTGACCTTCTTCGGTCGCAATCTGGCCCTCATCTTCCTCGCCATCGGCGCGGTGAGCTGGCTCGACATGGCGCGGATCGTGCGCGGCCAGACCCTGAGTCTCAAGAGCAAGGAGTTCATCGAGGCGGCCCACGTCTGCGGCGTCTCCAAGTGGAAGATCATCACCCGTCATATCGTGCCCAACGTGCTCGGCATAGTGGCGGTTTACGCCACCCTGCTGGTGCCGGGGATGATCATGTTCGAATCCTTCCTGAGCTTCCTGGGTCTGGGCGTGCAAGAGCCCATGACCAGCTGGGGCGCCCTGCTGGATGAAGGCTCCAAGTCGATGGAAGTGGCCATCTGGCAACTCCTGTTCCCCGCCGGTTTCATGGTGGTGACCCTGTTCTGCTTCAACTTCCTCGGGGATGGTCTGCGTGATGCCCTGGATCCCAAGGATCGCTGATACCCAGGGACCGGCAAGACGCCAAGGGGCCATCAGACCCGTTCAGGGAACGCACCGCGTTCACCACGGGCAGGCCCCCATCACGACAGCGCGATAAGGAGTACTGAGATGAAATTACTGGATGTGAAAGATCTGCGGGTCGAGTTCAAGACCCCGGACGGCAATGTGGTGGCCGTCAACGACCTCAACTTTTCTCTTTCTGCCGGCGAAACCCTGGGGATCGTCGGGGAATCGGGCTCAGGCAAGTCCCAGACGGCCTTTGCCATCATGGGGCTGCTCGCGAAGAACGGTGTCATCACCGGCTCGGCCAAATTTCAGGGGGACGAGATCCTGAATCTGCCGGAGCACAAGCTCAACAAGATCCGCTCCGAGAAGATCGCCATGATCTTCCAGGACCCCATGACCTCCCTGAACCCCTACATGAAGGTGAAGGATCAGCTGATGGAAGTGCTGATGCTGCACAAGGGGATGACCAAGGCCGCTGCTTTCGAGGAGTCTGTGCGCATGCTGGACGCGGTGAAGATCCCCGAGTCGCGCAAGCGGATGAACATGTACCCCCACGAGTTCTCCGGCGGCATGCGCCAGCGGGTGATGATCGCCATGGCGCTCCTGTGCCGGCCGCAGCTGCTCATCGCCGACGAGCCGACCACGGCGCTGGACGTGACGGTACAGGCCCAGATCATGACCCTGATGAACGAGCTCAAGCGCGAGTTCAACACCGCCATCATCATGATCACCCACGATCTTGGCGTCGTGGCCGGCATCTGCGACAAGGTGCTGGTGATGTACGCAGGCCGGACCATGGAGTACGGCCGGGTCAACGATATCTTCTATCGCCCGAGCCACCCCTATACCGAAGGCTTGCTGCGCGCCATTCCCCGCCTCGACACCGAAGGGGAAGAGCTGCCCACCATTCCGGGCAATCCGCCCAACCTGCTGCGTTTGCCCACCGGCTGTCCCTTCCAGGAGCGCTGCCACCGGGTGAGCGAGATTTGTGGCCAGCAATCGCCGATCCTGACGCCGTTCAACGACGGCCGGGAGCGGGCGTGCCACTGGGTATCGGATGCCATGATCAAGGGAGTGAACTAAATGGGTACTGACAAGAAACTGCTGCTGGAAGTGTCCGACCTCAAGGTTCACTTCCATATCAAGAGTGACAAGGCCTGGCCCTGGGCCAAGCCCTCCGCCCTGAAGGCGGTGGACGGGGTGACCCTGCGCCTCTACGAAGGAGAGACCCTGGGCGTAGTGGGGGAGTCCGGTTGCGGCAAATCCACCTTCGCCCGTGCCCTCATCGGCCTGGTACCGGCCACCGACGGCAAGGTGGTGTGGCTTGGGCAGGACTTGACCAAGCTCGAGCAGAACGCCCTGCGGGAGAAGCGCAAGGAGATCCAGATGATCTTCCAGGACCCGCTGGCCTCCCTGAACCCCCGCATGACCATAGGGGACATCATCGCCGAGCCCCTCATCACCTTCTACCCGACCCTGCCAAGGGAAGAGGTGAAGGAGAAGGTGCGCGCCATGATGACCAAGGTGGGTCTGTTGCCGAACCTGGTGAACCGTTACCCCCATGAGTTCTCCGGCGGCCAGTGCCAGCGCATCGGCATCGCCCGGGCGCTCATCCTCGAGCCCAAGATGATCATCTGTGACGAGCCGGTCTCGGCGCTGGATGTCTCCATCCAGGCTCAGGTGGTGAACCTGCTCAAATCTCTGCAAAAGGAGATGGGTCTCTCCCTCATCTTCATCGCCCACGACCTCTCCGTGGTGAAGCACATCTCGGATCGGGTGCTGGTGATGTACCTGGGCAACGCGGTGGAGCTCGGGACCGGCAAGGAGATCTTCGCCAATCCCCTGCACCCCTATACCAAGGCGCTGATGTCGGCGGTCCCCATCCCGGATCCGGATCTGGAGCGCAGCAAGGTCATCCAGATCCTGGAAGGGGACTTGCCATCCCCCATGAATCCGCCCTCCGGCTGCGTGTTCCGCACCCGCTGCCCGGTGGCAGGCCCGGAGTGCGCCAAGACCCGGCCCCAGCTCGAGGGTAACTTCGACCACGCGGTCTCCTGCCTCAAGGTGGACCCGCTCTGAGAACCTGTTAACGATCTTGCTGCGAGGCCGTGATCAAGGCTCATGCGCTGCTCTTTACCTTGTTGACGACCTCTCGCGACAGCTCGTAAACAGGTTCTAAGGAGAACCGTATCGAGAAGGGCGCGTGCTGGCGCCCTTTTTATTGCATGGGGGATAAGATGCCTCTTGGCGCCAGCGGTTGTCGCTGCTACTATCCGCCGCACAAGGGGAGTAACTTCTCGCCGGTTTGTCGTCATTACGGTGCACCCATATCCTGCAGTGCACCCGGCAGCCGGGCAGTTGACGCAAGTCGGCTGTAAGTGAGACCTTGCCGAGAGGCAAGGTGTATCTGCTCCAAACGCGAACCCACTGCCTCCCGGCCGTGGGTTTTGTCGTTTTGGGAGAAGTGAACATGGGTGAATGGTGGATGTGGACCGGTTTCTTCAGCATAGTGCTGGTCCTGTTGTGGATTGATATCCGCTTTGTCGGTGGCGGCAAGGCGCACAAGGTGTCCCTGAAAGAGGCGGGCATCTGGTCTCTTATCTGGGTCAGCGTGGCGCTCCTGTTCAACCTGGCCATCTGGCTCTGGCTGGATCACAGTGCCGGGCGCGAGATCGCGAACCAGAAGGGGCTGGAGTTTCTCACCGGCTACCTCATCGAAAAGGCACTGGCGGTGGACAACGTCTTCGTCTGGCTGATGCTGTTCGGCTACTTCGCCATCCCGGCGGAGCTGCAGCGCCGGGTCCTGCTCTACGGGGTGCTGGGGGCCATCGTGATGCGCGCCGGCATGGTGTTCGCGGGCAGCTGGCTCATCGAGCAGTTCCACTGGATCCTCTACCTGTTCGGGGCCTTCCTGCTGCTGACCGGTGCCAAGATGCTGTGGGCAGCCGACAAGGAGCCGGATCTCGAGAACAATGCCCTGCTCGGCTGGATGCGTCGTCGCTTCAAGGTGACCGAGACGCTGGAGGGGGAGAAGTTCTTCGTCTGGCGTGACGGTGTGCGCTACGCGACCCCGCTGCTGCTCATCCTGGTGCTGGTGGAGGTGAGCGACCTCATCTTCGCGGTGGACAGTATCCCGGCCATCTTCGCGGTGACCACGGATCCCTTCATCGTGCTCACCTCCAACATCTTCGCCATCATGGGGCTGCGCGCCATGTACTTCCTGCTGGCCGGGGTGGCCGATCGTTTCGCCCTGCTCAAATACGGCCTGGCGCTGATCCTGATGTTCATCGGGGTCAAGATGTTGCTGCTCGATATCTTCAAGATACCGACCGGCATCGCCCTTGGCGTGGTGGCGCTGATCCTGCTGGCCTCCATGGGGCTGAGTCTGCTGATGACCCGCAAAAAGGCGGCGTGAACGGTGCAGTAAAAAGGGCTCCCTCGGGAGCCCTTTTTCATGTCAGCAATTTGCTTAGCGCTTGATCTTCTTGGGGTTGGTGTAGCCCCAGACGGTGTACATGTCCGCCAAGAGGGCACCGTTGTACTCCTCCAGATCGGATTGTTTCACCTCGGCATCACCCTGGCGTCCGAACAGGACCACCTCGTCACCGGGTTTGATCCCCTTGATGTCGGTGACGTCCACCATGGTGGTGTTCATGGAAGTCTTGCCCACGACGGGGGCCTTCTGGCCATGGATCAGCACATAGGCCTTGTTGCTCATGGCGCGGCGGTAGCCGTCGGAGTAGCCCATCGGCAGGTTGGCCAGCAGGGAGTCGCGCTTGAGGGTGAAGGTGCGGTCATAGCCGACGGTGTTGCCCGCCGGGTAGTGGTTGACGGAGGCGACCTGGGTCTTGAACGCCATCACCTTCTTGTACTCGGTGTAGGAGGGGATGGTGTCGCCGTAGATGATGCCGCCCGGGCGCACCATGTCGAAGTAGGCTTCCGGCACTTCCAGGGTGGCGAAGGAGTTGGCGGCGTGGATGGTGAGCTTGCTGCGATCCAGCTTGCCCGCGTCGATCAGCCACTGGTAGTCCAGTTTGAACTGGGCCAGCCCCAGCTTGACGTCCTCTTTCTCCTCCACCGGGAAGTGGGTCATGATGCCGACCGGGGTGATCCCCTTGAGCTTGAGCATGGCCAGGGCATCTTCCTTGGAGTCCGCCAGACGCAGGTCGATGCCGTTGCGGCTCATGCCGGCGGAGTTCAGGCCAATGTGCACCGGGATGTTGGTGTGATGGCGCTGGGCGATGTCGGCGATCCCCTTGGCGCTCTCCAGGCTGCCGATGAGCTCCTCCAGCTTGTAGGGCAGGGCCTGCTCCACCTCGGTCGGGGTGGCGGCACGGACCCGCATCAGGCGGCCCTCGAAGCCCTTCTCGCGGGCCACCCGGGCCTCTTCATTGCTGGCGATGCCGATGCAGGGGATGCCTGCCTTGACCACGGAAGGGACCAGCAGGTCGATGCCGTGACCGTAGGCGTCCGCCTTCATGATGGCGCAGATCTGCGGGCCCTTGTCACCGAGGCGATTTTTCAGGGTCTGGATGTTGTGCTCGAAGGCACCGAGATCCACTTCCAGCCAGGCGTTGGCGGCGGTCTGTTCCTGACCGTTGCGGTGGTCGTCGGCGAGCGGCAGATAGGGGGCGGCGACTGCTTGGCCGGCCAGCAGGCCAAAGATCAGGGTCGCGAGCAGTGTTTTCTTGTGCATGGGGCAAGTCCTTTCTTATTGTCTTGAGTTGAGGCTGGGCTCATCGCTGAGGCGAGCTGCGGCAGGGCTGGTCATAGCATGTTGCTATGCTAATGATATATTTCACTTTTTATCCAGATGCCGACTCTGGAAGTGTATCTCAACGGCGTCAATCGTGGCACGTGTTGCAGGAAGAAAATATGAAGCTGACGTTGCGGATTCCACCGCTGCTGCTGTTCGTCGTCATCGTGCTCGCCATGTGGCTGGGGCGGGGCGAGGGGAGGGCTGCGCCCCTGTGGCTGGTGCTGGTCGCCACGCTGTGGCTGGCGGGAGCCCTGCTGGGAGGCGGTGCGCTTCTGCATTTCTGGCAGCAGCGCACCACCGTGCACCCCCAGCGCCTGGAGAGCAGCCGGGTGCTGGTGACTCGGGGCGTCTATCGCATCAGCCGCAATCCCATGTACCTGGGGCTGCTCTGCTGGACCCTGGCGCTGGCGTGCTATCTGGGAGGCATGGCAGTGTGGCTCGGGCCGCTGCTGCTCTGGGGCTGGCTTACCCGCTTCCAGATCCTGGCTGAGGAGCAGGCGCTGCGGCGACAATTCGGCGATGCCTATGACGACTATTGCCGACAGGTCAGGCGCTGGTGCTGAGGCGGGCGTGCCCCATCAGGCATATGACAACGGCCCGCAGAGGCGGGCCGTTGTC
>NZ_JBFODD010000007.1:0-1648 GCF_040908115.1 Aeromonas sp. R7-1
GCCAGCCGCTCCGCCGCCTCCACCGCCGAGATCCAGGGCATGATCAACAGCCTCCAGGAGCAGAGCGCCCGCGCCGTCAGCGCCATGGCCCAGGGGCGCAACCAGAGCCTGCGGGTGGTGACCCAGGCCGACGAGGCCAACGGCGCCCTCGACCAGATCACCGGGCACATCACCCAGATCAGCGACATGAACATCCAGGTCGCCACCGCCACCGAAGAGCAGTCCAGCGTGGTCGGGGAGATCAACCGCAACGTGGAGGACATCAACCAGCTCACCATGGAGACTGCCGACATCGCCCACCAGTTGACCGAGTCCAGCCGCAGCCTGCAACAGCTCTCCGGCGAGCTCGACAAGCTGGTCGGCAACTTCCGGTTATAAGATGAAAGGGCGCTGCGGCGCCCTTTTTTCACCGGGTCGACAGGGAATACCGACCCCCATGACGGCGAACCGTCATGACAAGCCGCTACAGTAGCGACACAGCAACACACCAAGGAGTCAACATGCTGGCAGGCAACCTCACCATCAAAACCCAACTGATCCTGGCCGTCACCGTGCCCTGTCTCGCCCTGCTGCTGGTTGGCGCCGCCAGTCTGCGCAGCATGGACAACATCAGGCAGCAGGCCGAAGAGCTGTTCCAGAATACCGCCACCCCCATGCGGGCCATGGCGGAAGTGGCCTCCCGCATCCCGCGCATGCGCGTCGGCATCGACATGATGCTGCTGCAGGACACCTCCCTGCGCGACGAAAAGGGGGTGCTGACCCGGGTCAAGGAGACCCGCGAGGAAGACATTCCCGAGATGCGCCAGGCCATGGAGCAGGCCGTCAAGGCCCAGGTCGATCCGGACGCCCGGGCCAAGGCCCAGACCCTGCTCGATCAATTCACCCGGGTGGAGCGGGAGGAGCTGACCCCCATGTTGCAGGCGCTCTCTGACAACAAGATGGACGAGGCACGCGCCATCTACCGGGATCGCTACAGCCAGAGCTACGGGGTCATGCGCAAGGGCGCCAATGAGCTGCTCGACGGGTTGATAGGTCAGGCCCAGCATCGCAACGACCTGAGCGAAAACAGCTATGACAGCGGTCGTACCCAGATGATCGCCATCATCGTCATCGCCATCGCCATCTCGCTGCTCGTCTCGACCCTCATCCTCATCGGGCTGCGCCGCCGGGTCTCCTTCCTGCAATCCCATATTGGCGAGGTGGCCCGCCACCTCGCCCTCGACAGCCGCGCCAGTCTTACCGGCAAGGACGAGCTGGCCGAGATTGCCCACAGCTTCAACCAGTTCGTGACCCGGATCCACGGGGCCATCGTGCAGGTGGCGAGCAACTCCCGCCAGGTGGCGGCCACCGCCAGCGAGGTGGCCGCCAAGGCCCAGCTCACCAAGCACAACTGCACCGCCCAGCGGGATCGCACCGTCCAGGTCGCCACCGCCATCCACGAGATGGGAGCCACCGTCACCGAGATCGCCGGCAATGCATCCCTGGCAGCCGACGTCGCCAAGCAGGCCAACGAGCAGGCCGATGCGGGGGCCCAGGTCGTCGCCCAGGCCCGCCACGGCATCGTCGGCCTCTCCGGTGAAATCGAACAGGTCGCCGGGGTCATCGAGTCCCTGGCGAGCCAGACCGACTCCATCGGCAGCATCCTCGA
>NZ_JBFODD010000008.1:0-48086 GCF_040908115.1 Aeromonas sp. R7-1
TGAGAGGATTCGAACCTCCGACCCTCTACACCCCATGCAGATGCGCTACCTGGCTGCGCTACACACCGACGGAGTCAGCTCGGCTGACGGGGAGGAAGTCTAATCGGATGATTTGGCGGGCGCAACTCCTTTTTTATCAGGGAGATGCCGACTGCTTCTTTATTGTTCAGCCAAGATGCAACTTGGGCCCTGGCCGGAGTTTTGGCATAATCGCCCCCCCCATAGGCGGGCACTGGGTGGCGAACACCCAACTCGGGGCGTTCCGATGTCGCCGGGGCCTTTGGCCTCTCTTTCATTGACAGCATCTTCTGCCGTGGGCTACCGGCTAGCGCGAGGGGGAAGGGGCCCGGTGTGCCCAGGGCCGGGACGCAGCAATCCGGGAGTGCGCGGCCGATGCCGTGCAGGGGCCAGGCAAGCCGACATCATATCGACGAGAGGATCAGGGCGTGAAACCATCTGAAGTTGCAGCACAGATCAGCCAGCGCGAGGAGGACGAACGCTGGATGCGCCATGCCATGGCCCTGGCAGCCAGGGCAGAGGGGATAGGCGAGATCCCGGTGGGCGCCGTGCTGGTGCTGGGGGACAAGATAGTGGCAGAGGGGTGGAATCGTTCCATCAGCGAGCACGACGCCTGCGCCCATGCCGAGGTGATGGCGCTTCGGGAAGCGGGCAAGCAGCTTGAAAACTATCGCCTGCTCGACACCACCCTCTATGTGACGCTGGAGCCCTGCTGCATGTGTGCCGGCGCCCTCATCCACAGCCGGGTCAAGCGGGTGGTCTATGGTGCCCGGGATTTGAAGACGGGGGCGGCAGGGTCTGTGTTCGACATCCTGCTGGATCCCCGCCACAACCACCAGGTGGCACTGACGGGGGAGGTGCTCGCCGACGCCTGCTCGGCCCAGCTGTCGGATTTCTTCAAGCGGCGCCGCGCCGAGAAGAAGGCGGCCAGACTCGCCGCGAAAGAGGCGCTTCCTCAAGATGACAGCGGGGCCTGATGGCCCCGTTTGCTTTTATTTCACTGCCAGACCGGCGGCCTGCTTCCCCCCGAATACCAACTGCCACCCCCCCCGATGAAGCCCGTGCTCTTTGCCGCTGTTGATGTAACAAAACTGTCATGCATCCGCCATATAATGCCGCCAAGCCTAGCTCACATTGAGGTCTTGCATGTCATCGGAATCGTTAAATCTGGTCATGGCGGGCAGTCGAAAACGCCGGATCAAGGATAAATTGGCCAAATATGGCGTCACCACAGGGGGAGCCCTGGTGCTGGTGGCGCTGTTGCTTATCTTCTTCTACCTGCTTTATGTGGTGAAGCCCATCTTCAATGGCGCCAGCATGGAGAGCACCGCTTCCTTCACCCTGCCCATCAAGGGCAAGACCGCCTGGCTCGGGGTCGAGGAGCAAAACGAGATAGGTTACCGCTTCAGCGACCTGGGGAAGGTCAAATTCTTTGCCGTGCAACCGGATGGCAAGATCAAGACCGGACAGGTGATTGGCGAGGCGCAGGTGAACGGCGAGATCACGGCGGTCGCGCCGCCTGCGCCGGGCCAGAAACTCATCGCCTATGGGTTTGCCGACGGCAAGGCCCAGGTGGTGCAACCCTATTTCAAGATCTCCTATCCCAATGACGTGCGCGTCATCGAGCCCAGCCTGCAATATCCCTTCGGCGAGACCCCCGTGGTGATCGATCCCCAGGGCAAGGCGCTGACGCGCATGGTCTTTGAGGCGACCAAGGACAAGATGGCGACCGCGGCTGTGACCGAAGATGGTCGTGGTGTGCTGATGGTGATGAGCGGCGAGGAGAATTTCCTCTCCGGCGAAATCGAGTGGAGCAACCAGACCTACACCATTCCGTCCCTGCCACGCCATGTTGACCAGATGCTGCTGACCCCGAACCTGCGCCTGTTGTTCGTGCGCGAGGGCAACCGCCTGTCGGTCTATGACATCCACAACCTGAGCGACATTTCCCTGCGCAATGTCATGGAGATCAACGCCCCCAATGCCAGCGTGACCCAGGTGGCCCTGCTCTCCGGTGCGTCTTCCCTGCTGGTGGGCAACGATAACGGCGTCATCTCCCAGTGGTTCGAGGTGGCAAAGGATGGCAAGCGCCAGTTCACCCAGATCCGTGACTTCAAGAGTGACGCGCCGGTCGCCCTGCTGACCCCCGAGCACTTTCGCAAGGGCTTCATCAGCGCAGGCAGCGACGGCACCATCAACTTCTTCCATGCCACCGGCGAAGCCAAGCTGCTTGGCGAGAAGATTGACGGGGGCAACCTGGCTGCCGTTGCCATCTCTCCTCGCCACAACCTGCTGTTGACCCAGCATGGGGATGACTTCAAGGTCTTTGACGTCGAGAACGATCACCCCGAGGTAACCTGGTCTGCCCTCTGGCAACAGGTGTGGTATGAAGGCTATCCCGAGCCCCAGTACGTGTGGCAGTCCACCTCCGCCAGCAACGACTTCGAAGCCAAGCTGAGCCTGGTGCCCCTGGTGTTCGGTACCCTGAAAGCCTCCTTCTATGCCATGGTGTTCGCTGTGCCCCTGGGTGTCGCCGGTGCCATCTATACCGCCTACTTCATGTCGGCGGGGCTGCGCAAATACGTCAAGCCGACGGTGGAGATCATGGCGGCGCTGCCAACCGTCATCCTCGGCTTCCTGGCGGGTCTGTGGCTCGCGCCCATCATCGAAGGGGCCCTGCCCGGGGTGATCCTGCTGCTGATCCTGCTACCCATGGGCATGCTGCTCACCGCCCTGGTGTGGAACTATCTGCCGGAGCGCGGCCGCACCTGGCTGCCGGAAGGCTGGCACGCCATCCTGCTTATCCCTGTGCTGCTGTTCATCGGTTGGGGCGCCTTCGCCTTTAGCCCCATCATCGAGAACGCCTTCATGCACGGTGATTCGCGCATCTGGCTGACCCACGACATGGGCATCAAGTTTGACCAGCGCAACTCCCTGGTGGTCGGTATCGCCATGGGCTTTGCGGTCATCCCCACCATCTTCTCCATCGCCGAAGACGCGGTCTTCTCGGTGCCCAAGCACCTGACCCAGGGCTCGCTTGCGCTGGGGGCGACCCCGTGGCAGACCCTGAGCCGGGTGGTGATCCTCACCGCGAGCCCGGGCATCTTCTCGGCGGTGATGATGGGCCTTGGCCGCGCCGTGGGCGAGACCATGATCGTGCTGATGGCCACCGGCAACACCCCCATCATGGACTTTTCCATGTTCCAGGGGCTGCGGACCCTGGCGGCGAACATCGCGGTGGAGATGCCGGAATCGGAAGTGGGCAGCTCCCACTACCGGGTGCTCTTCCTCGCCGCCTTCGTGCTGTTTGTGTTCACCTTCTTGTTCAATACCCTGGCCGAATTCGTCCGCCAGCGGTTGCGTGAAAAGTACAGCTCTCTGTAAGGACTAAGGAATCGACAATGGGTAAGTGGTTTAAATCGGGGGCCCCCTGGATCTGGATGACGGGGGGCGCCGTCAGCCTGAGTCTGGTGGCCGTACTGGGTCTGTTGTTGCTGATTGGCTGGCGTGGTCTGGTCTATTTCTGGCCCCATCCCATCTATGAGTGGCAACTTGAAGATGCAAGCGGCAACAAGAGCGTCCTGATTGGCGAGATTAACGACCGGGAGCTGGTGCCGGTGGAGCGCCTGCGCGCCGCAGGCCAGGCGCTGGAAGGGGAGGATCGCGAAGAGATTACCCGTTATCTGGTCAAGACCGGCAACCGGGAGTTCGTGGACCTCGATTTTCGCTGGGTGCTGGAGACCGATATCAAATCGCGCGCCCAGCCGGCGGAGCTCGCCATGGTGGAACGCGCCACCAACGGAAACTTCTATGGTTACATCACCTCGGTGAAGGAAGATGGCCAGGAGCTGACCACGGATCTGCATCCCGCCTTGCAGCGGGTGCTGGCCCGTGCCAACGGCCTCTCAAGCCAAGCCAACGACCTGCAAAAAGGGGCCATCGGCAGCATCAACTATCAGCTGGAGCGCCTGCGCCTGAAAGAGCGCAAGGCCGAGCTGGATGACAAGTTGACCGATCAGCTTAAAGCCGAGCTGGCGAGCGAGCGTCAGGCGCTCAACGACCGTTATCAGGTGCTGGAGAAAGAGCTCTTCTCCCTGCGTACCCAGGCGGACAGAGACAGCATCACCGTCAAGGACATGCGCGGCGAGCTGGTGACCATGCCCATGTCCCGGGTGCTGGATGTGGTCTGGCCCAACGACATGAGCCTGATGGCCAAGGTGGGTCACTGGTTCCACCAGATAGGCAAGTTCGTCTCCGATGACCCCCGGGAGGCGAACACCGAGGGCGGCGTTTTCCCGGCCATCTTCGGCACCGTCTTCATGGTGATCCTGATGGCCATCATCGTGACCCCGCTCGGGGTGGTGGCGGCGGTCTACCTGCACGAGTACGCAGGCAAGAACAGCCTGACCAAGATCATCCGTATCGCGGTGATCAACCTGGCGGGGGTGCCCTCCATCGTCTACGGCGTGTTTGGTCTGGGCTTCTTCGTCTACACCCTGGGGGGCAGCATCGACCGCCTCTTCTATCCGGAAGCGCTGCCGAGTCCGACCTTCGGTTCCCCCGGAGTCATCTGGTCAGCCCTGACCCTGGCCATCCTGACCCTGCCGGTGGTGATCGTCTCCACCGAAGAGGGGCTGGCCCGGATCCCGAGCACCATTCGCCAGGGTTCGCTGGCGCTGGGTGCTACCCAGGCCGAGACCCTCTGGCGCATCGTGCTGCCCATGGCCAGCCCGGCCATCATGACCGGCCTTATCCTGGCGATTGCCCGTGCGGCGGGCGAGGTGGCGCCGCTAATGCTGGTGGGGGTGGTGAAGCTTGCTCCCACGTTGCCGATGGACGGCAACTTCCCGTACCTGCACGTGGAGCGCAAGTTCATGCACCTGGGCTTCCACATCTATGACGTGGGCTTCCAGAGCCCGAACGTCGAGGCGGCGCGTCCTCTGGTCTACGCCACCTCCTTCCTGCTGGTGACGGTGATCGTCGGCCTCAACCTGACGGCGATCGGTATTCGTAACCACCTGCGCGAGAAATTCCGGTCGCTGGAACATTAATCCAGCCATTACAGAGACGGGCAGGGACCTTCCCTGCCAACCAGATATTCCGGCAGCGGGCAAGACGTTTGCCCGCTGCCACCAAGAGAATTTGAGGTAAACAGATGATCAACGTAACACCGAGTTCGGCCCCGCACACCGCCACCGACCTGCTCAACCTGACCCCGGAGCAGACTGCGCTGGAGGTGAAGGATCTCAACCTGTACTACGGCAACAAGCAGGCGCTGTTCAACGTCAACATGAAGATCCCCAAGGGTCAGGTCACCGCCTTCATCGGCCCGTCCGGTTGCGGCAAGTCCACTTTGCTGCGCTGCATCAACCGGATGAACGATCTGGTGGAGATCTGCCGCATCGAGGGGGAGATCCAGCTGCACGGCCACAACATCTATGACAAGAGCGTGGATGTCTCCGCCCTTCGCCGTCAGGTGGGCATGGTGTTCCAGCGCCCCAACCCCTTCCCCAAGTCCATCTACGAGAACGTGGTCTACGGCCTGCGCCTGCAGGGCATCAACGACCGCCGTACTCTGGACGAGGCCGCCGAGCGTTCCCTGCGCGGTGCCGCCCTGTGGGAGGAGGTGAAGGATCGTCTGCATGACAACGCCTTCGGTCTCTCCGGCGGTCAGCAGCAGCGTCTGGTGATTGCCCGTGCCATCGCCATCGAGCCGGAAGTGCTGCTGCTCGATGAACCGACCTCGGCGCTGGATCCCATCTCCACCCTCACCATCGAGGAGCTCATCAACGAGCTCAAGAGCCAGTTCACCGTGGTGATCGTGACCCACAACATGCAGCAGGCGGCGCGGGTCTCGGATCAGACCGCGTTCATGTACATGGGGGAACTCATCGAGTACTCGAATACCAACACCATCTTCACCACCCCGGCCAAGAAGAAGACCGAAGACTACATTACCGGTCGTTACGGCTAAGGGATGCCGGTGATTGAGATGAGCAAGATGAGCAAGATGAGCATCAACAAACAGATTGGCAGTCAGTTCAACGGCTAAGGCATAATCGGAGCAACAAGGATTACTGGTATGGACAATATGAACCTCAACAAACACATCTCCGGTCAGTTCAATGCCGAGCTTGAGAGCGTGCGCAACCAGGTACTGGTGATGGGGGGGCTGGTGGAGAAGCAACTCACCGACGCCATCGCCGCCATCCATGGCCAGGATCTGGATGCGGCGCGCAAGATCGTGGCCAACGACCACAAGGTCAACGCGATGGAGGTGGCGATCGACGAGGAGTGCACCCGCATCATCGCCAAGCGTCAGCCCACCGCGTCCGACCTGCGGCTGGTGATGGCCATCATCAAGACCATCACGGATCTGGAGCGGATTGGCGACGTGGCGGACAAGATTGCCCGCATGCTGACCGACAACGCCAACAAGCCCCAGCCACCGCTGGTGTCGCTGGAGAACATGGGGCGTCGCACCATCAAGATGCTCCACGACGTGCTGGACGCCTTCGCCCGCATGGATCTGGATGCAGCCCTGGCGGTCTACAAGGAAGATGACAAGGTGGATCGGGAGTACGAGTCCATCATCCGCGAGCTGATGACCTACATGATGGAAGATCCGCGCACTATACCGCAGGTGCTCAACGTGCTCTGGGCGGCGCGGGCCATCGAGCGGGTCGGTGATCGCTGCCAGCACATCTGCGAGTACATCGTCTACTACGTCAAGGGCAAGGATGTGCGTCACACCAAGGCCGATGACCTGAGCGATCTGCTGGGCAAGGGCTGATGGGGCGCCTTGGGTGGAGCTCCCGTCGCGGCTGCAGGACGGGAATCCAGCCCTGATTGAATAAAAAGGCGCTTTGAGCGCCTTTTTCATTGCATGGCACGGCAGTTCAAGATAACGCCACCCAGCAGGCGCTTTTCTGCTAGAATATGGCCCCTGTGTGAGTCCCGGATGGAGTCACGGTCCGGTTTCCCGGGCCCAGTTTGCCGTCTTGTGCTAAGGCGGCTGTAGCAATAGGTTAATCATGAGTTTTGCCGATAGTTTGTTCTTTCTGACGCTGCTGGTCGCCGGCAGCGTGTTCTTCTCACTCTCCGAGATCTCCCTTGCCGCCTCCCGCAAGATCAAGTTGCAGGTGATGGCCGACGAGGGCAACCGCCACGCCGAGAAGGTGCTGGCATTGCAGGCCCAGCCGGGCAACTTCTTTACCGTGGTGCAGATAGGCCTCAATACCGTCGCCATCCTCGGCGGTATCCTGGGGGAATCCGCCCTCAATCCGGCCATCAGGGAGCTGATAGCCGGCTTTTACCAGGGGCCCTGGCTCGGCCAGATTAGCTCTGCGGCCTCGTTCGTCTTCGTCACCGGCATGTTCATCCTGATAGCGGACCTGATGCCCAAACGCCTTGCCATGACCATGCCCGAGCGGATCGCCGTGGTGGTGGTGCGTCCCATGATGCTGTGCGTCACCTTGCTGATGCCGCTGGTGTGGCTGTTCAACGGCATGGCCAACGGCCTGTTCCGGCTGATGCGCATCTCCATGGTGCGCAACGACGAGATCACCTCCGACGATATTTATGCGGTGATGGATGCAGGTGCCGAAGCCGGCGTCATCCAGCGCGAGGAGCACCAGCTCATCGAGAACGTGTTCGAGCTCCAGTCTCTGGGTGTCACTTCCGCCATGACGGCGCGGGAGAGCCTCATCTACTTCACCCTGCAAGAGGGGGAGGAGAGCATCAAGGCGAAGATCGCCGAGCACCCCCACAACAAGTTCCTGGTGTGCGACCACAACCTCGACAGCATCAAGGGGTTCGTGGATGCCAAGGAGCTGCTGATCCGCGTCATCAGCGGCCAGAGCATCGATCTCAACAGCGGCTCCCTGGTGCAGAACGTCATCATCATTCCCGACACCCTCAACCTCTACGAGGCGATGGAGTACTTCAAGAACCATCGCGGCGATTTTGCGGTGGTGATGAACGAATACGCCCTGGTGGTGGGCATCGTCACCATGAACGACCTGATGAGCACCGTCATGGGGGAGTGGGCCACCCACGTGGTGGAAGAGCAGATCGTCCAGCGGGACGAGAACTCCTGGCTGGTGGACGGGGTGACCCCCATCTCCGACGTGATGCGCGCCTTCGACATCGAGGAGTTCCCGGAAAACCAGAACTACGAGACCATCGCCGGTTTCATCATGTACATGCTGCGCAAGATCCCCAAGCGCACCGACTCGGTCAAATATGCCGGTTACAAGTTCGAAGTGGTGGACATCGACAGTTACAAGATTGACCAGTTGCTGGTCACCCGGGTAGAACCTGCGAGCAATGAGAAGCCCGCTCAGGAATCCTAAAGGAGTTCGTTAGCAATCATGAAGATGAAGACTCATTCCCGTGCGCTGGCCTGTGTGGCGCTCGCCCTGGCACTGGGTGCCTGCAGCCAGAGCGCACCGCGCAAGCCAGTGACGCCTGCCAAACCCGTCGCTCCCCAGCCTGTGGTGGTGGTCCCGCAGCAGGATCCCGATGCGGTGGTGCAAAGCGCCGTGGCAGAGCCCAGCCCGGTGTTCGACGAGGAGTATCACGGCCCGGATCAAGGGTCGCTTGAATCGGTCACCGCCCTGTTTGCCCGGGGTTACATCGAATCCGCCATGCGCGAGACCATGCTGGCGGCGGTGCACAGCGACTATCCGCTGCTCGGCATGCGGGACGTGCGTCTCACTGACCCTGTTGCCAAGTTCCTCACCTCGGCCCAGGCACGCACCACGGCCCACGACTATCTCTATGCCGGGGTGCAGCGCCGATTGGGCCGCCCGCTCAGCCCCGCCCAGTGGGAGCAGATCTGGCAGGGCTATCCCCAGCAGGGCCGGGTCTCCGACTGGGTCAAGCAGACCAAGCGGGTGCTGGCCGGGCGCTGAGCCCCCTGGTTATCGGCGGCTATGCCCGCCTTGATCCCCTGTTTCACAAGAGGTCACCCCCCGGGGTGGCCTCTTGTCGTTTCAGTGCCTGGCCAGGTGATACCTGTGCCGGGGAGACCTCCCTTTGCCGCCATCATCCTGAGCTTGCCCGGATTTGTTCGTAGCCCCCGATTGCCTCTTGTTCTACTTTGGGTCATGATATTTGGGATTTCTAGCCGTCTAGATGTTTTGATGGCTTAATGTGGTTTCACACAATAAACACCCGTCATGGCGGGGAGACGCAGAGAGACAGAGATGGACAAGCAGGATTTGTGGGTACTCGATGGCGGTATGGGCCGTGAACTGGCGCGGCGTGGTGCGCCGTTCCGTCAACCGGAGTGGTCGGCGCTGGCGTTGATGGAAGCGCCCGAGACGGTGCGCGAGGTGCACCAGGCCTATGCGACGAGCGGTGCCCGGGTGATCACCACCAACAGCTATGCCCTGGTGCCCTTCCATATCGGCGAGGCACGCTTTGCCGCCCAAGGGGAGGCACTTGCGGCCCTGGCCGGGCAACTGGCCCGAGGCGTGGCCGACGAACAGGGGGGAGCCGTCAAGGTGGCCGGCTCCTTGCCGCCGCTCTTTGGCTCCTATCGTGCGGACCTCTATCAGGCCGAGCGGGTGAGCGAGCTGGCGACACCGCTTATCCGTGCCCTGTCACCCCATGTGGATCTCTGGCTGGCGGAGACCATGAGCCTCATCGCCGAGCCCCTGGCCCTCAAGGCCCTGCTGCCCGAGGACGGCAAGCCGTTCTGGGTCTCCTTTACTCTGGAAGACGAGGCGCCGGGCAGCGAGCCCACCCTGCGCTCCGGCGAGCGGGTGGCGGATGCCGTGACCGCGTTGGCGTCGGCCGGGGTGGATGCCATCCTGTTCAACTGCTGCCAGCCCGAGGTGATTGAAGGGGCGCTCAAGGTGGCCGTCGCCGCGTTGCAGGTTCAGGGGCGCACCGACGTTCGCCTCGGCGCCTATGCCAACGCCTTCCCGCCCCAGCCCAAGGAGGCGACTGCCAATGACGGTCTGGACGAGATCCGCGGCGATCTGGGGCCGCTGGATTACCTCGGCTGGGCCGAGCGCTGGCGCAGAGCCGGGGCAAACCTCATCGGCGGCTGCTGCGGCATCGGTCCGGAACACATCGAGGCGCTGGCCAGCCGGCTGCGTTAAGGAGCGCCCATGAAAGAGAGCAAGATCGGGCTCTGGTCCCTCACTGCGCTGGTGTTCAGCTCCATGGTGGGGGCCGGCATCTTCAGCCTGCCCCAGAACATGGCCGATGTGGCGGGCGCCCGCGCCGTGCTGATCGGCTGGGCCGTCACTGGGGTCGGCATACTGGCGCTGGCCATGAGCTTCCTTTACCTGTCGCGGCTCAAACCCGAGCTCGACGGCGGCATCTACAGCTATGCCCGAGCCGGCTTTGGCGAGCTGGTGGGGTTCTTCTCCGCCTGGGGATACTGGCTCTGTGCCACCATCGGCGTGGTGGGGTATCTGGTGATCGCCTTCGCGGCGCTGGGCAGCTTCGTCGACACGCCGGAGCGGGTCTGGTTTGGCGAGGGCAACACATTGGCAGCTTTTGTCGGCGAGTCCTGCATCCTCTGGGCGGTGCACCTGCTGGTGGCCCGCGGCGTACAGCAGGCGGCCCTGTTCAACCTAGTGGCGACCCTGGCCAAGAGCCTGCCGCTGCTGCTGTTCATCCTGTTCGCCTGCTACTGGTTCGATCCGGTCACCTTTGCGGCGGATCAGGAGGGTAGCACCCTGGCGGTACCGGTCTCCGAGCAGGTGCGCAACACCATGCTCATCACCCTCTGGGTCTTCACCGGCATCGAAGGGGCAGCGGTGCTCTCGGCCCGGGCGAGAAACAAGCGGGACGTGGGCACCGCCACCGTGCTCGGCGTGGTGCTGGCGCTGCTGCTCTATGTGCTCATTTCGGTGCTGGCGCTCGGAATATTGAGCCGCCCGGAGCTTGCGGCCCTGCCCAACCCCTCCATGGCGGGATTGATGGCCCAGATGACGGGTTCCTGGGGCAAGCTGCTCATCAGCGCCGGCCTCATCGTGTCGGTGCTCGCCTCCTACGTGAGCTGGACCCTCTTCTCGGCCGAGGTGCCGTTCAGCGCGGCGCGTCACGGGGCCTTCCCGGCCATCTTCCGGCGCGAGAACCGCAACGGCACCCCCATCGCCTCGCTCTGGCTCACCAGCCTGACCGTGCAGGGCTGCTTGCTGCTGGTGTGGTTGCTTGGCAAGGGGTACACTAACCTGCTGCTCATCTCCACCTCCATGATCCTGGTGCCCTACCTGCTCATCGGCCTCTTCCTGCTCAAGCTGGTCTTCAGTGGCAAGGGTGGGCAGGGCCGCGGCCTGATGCGGGTGGTGGCGCTGGTGTCGAGCGGTTATGGTTTCTGGCTGCTCTACGCCGCCGGGGTGGAGTACCTGCTGCTGTCGCTTCTGCTCTACGGGCCGGGTCTGCTGCTGTTTCTCTACAGCCGTCGCCAGCTCGGCGCCGAACAGCGGCTCAGCGGGCGCGAACGGCTGCTGGCCGGGGTGACGCTGCTGAGCCTGATCCCCGCCGTCTGGTCCTTTGTTCACGTCTGACCCGGGGGTTGTCCCTGTCATGAAAAAGAGCGCCCCTGGGCGCTCTTTTTTTATTCTGGTCGGTGGGTCAACCGCTGGTGGGGCCCGCCGGTTTGCCAAACAGCACGGCGAGCTTTTGCCGCCAGGGGAGGCCCCGGGCCTCTTGCAGCATGTCGCGCCACTCGTGGAAGGTGAGGGTGAGGGGGTTGAAGCTGTGAATTGGCTTGGTGATGCCGAAACGGCACGGCTCGCCCAAGTCTTCTTCCACGAAGGTGCCAAACAGCCGGTCCCAGATGATGAGCACGCCGGCGAAGTTGCGATCGATGTATCTGGCGTTGCTGGCGTGGTGCACCCTGTGGTGGGACGGGGTGTTGAAGATCCATTCAAGTTTGCCCAGCTTGCCCACCACCTGGGTGTGGACGAAGAACTGAAAACCCAGGCTCAAGAGCACGGTGGCCACCACCGCCTCGGGGGGGAAGCCGATGAGGATCATGGGGATCCAGAACAGCCACATGCCGGAGACCGGATACATCAGGCTCTGGCGAAAGGCGGTGGAGAGGTTGAGCCGCTCCGAGCTGTGGTGCACCACGTGGGAGGCCCAGAGCCAGCGCACATGGTGGCTCGCGAAGTGGAACAGCCAGTAGCAGAGATCCTGCAACAGAAAGAGCAGCAAGAGGCTCCACAGGTTCAGCTCGATATCGAATAGTCGCCAGCCCCAGAGGGTGTCATAGAGATAGGCGATGGCAATGGCGGCCAGGGCATCGCCCCCCTGATGCATCAGTGCCAAGGTGGCATTGGCGAAGAGATCCTTCCACTGGTAGCCCGCCGTGGGATAGGCGGCGCCGTGTTTTCGGAGGTAGAGCATCTCCCAGCCGATGAAAACCAGAAAGAGGGGCGAGAGGTAGAGCAGGAGCAGTTGCACATCCATGTGAGCCATCCGGTTGGACCAGTTGGATGTCAGCATACCGGATGATGTTAAAAACTCATTAACATTTGATGGTGATCCTCCTGTCTGACGCGGCCCGGCCTTGCCCTCCCTGTTTACACTGAAGAAGGAGCGCGCGCGGCATCTACCGCAAGCGGCAGTACCTTGGGAGGGAGAGAAAATGAACGGGACGCCTGTTTTTCTCATGCTCGGCCTGCTCAGTGCGAGTGCGATGGCCAATGACAGTTTCAACAGCGAGTTGAGCCATGTTGTCGGTGGTGCAGCCATGGGGGCGGGCTTTACGGCCATCGCGGATCACTATGGCTATCGGGAGCACAGGGGCTGGATTGGTTTTGGCATCTCGACCGGCATCGGCATCGCCGCAGAGCTGATCGAGCGGGCCAGTGGTCAGGGGCCCTTCTCCGCCCTGGATGCGGGGGCCAATGCGCTGGGGGCCGCCGCCGGTGCCTACGGGACGGATCGCTGGCTGCTGGCACCCGTGGTGCTGCCCGAGCAGCACTTCGCCGGCCTGACGGGCATGTATCGATTCTAGGGCGAGCCACCTGGAACAAAAAAGGGAGCCTAGGCTCCCTCTTCTTGATTTGCATGACACCGCTGCGCGGTTGATCGAGCCCGGGTTTGCCCCTTTACCGGATTGCCAATATCGGTGCGCTCGTCAGAGTACCTGGCTCAGGAACTGGCGCAGGCGCGGGGAGGGGGGATTGTCGAAGAAGTCGGTGGGTTTCTCGTCTACCAGCAGCTCGCCGCTCTCCATGAAGAGCACTCTGTCCGCCACTTCCCGGGCAAAGCCCATCTCGTGGGTCACCACCACCATGGTCATCCCTTCACGGGCCAACCCCTTCATGACGTCCAGCACCTCTCCCACCATTTCGGGGTCGAGGGCGCTGGTGGGCTCGTCAAACAGCATGATGCGCGGCTGCATGGCGAGCGCCCGGGCGATGGCCACCCGCTGCTGCTGGCCGCCGGAGAGCTGGGAGGGGTAGCTCTGGGCCTTGTTGGAGAGACCGACCTTGAGCAGCAGGGCCTTGGCCCGCTCCTCTGCCTCCTGGCGAGAGAGCCCTCTCACCTTCTGGGGGGCCAGCGTGATGTTGTCCAGCACCGTCAGGTGAGGGAAGAGGTTGAAGGACTGGAACACCATGCCCACCTCTTCCCGCAGCTTGTTGACATCCCCGGGTTCGGTGAGGCTGATGCCGTCGACCACGATATTGCCATCGTTGATGGTCTCCAGCTGGTTGAGGGTGCGCAGGAAGGTGGACTTGCCCGAGCCGCTCGGCCCCACGATCACCACCACTTCCCCTTCGGCCACCTGGGTGCTGACGTTTTTCAGGGCGTGCACCTCAGTGCCGTAGAACTTCTCTACACCGGTCGCCTTGATGATGGGATCAGTTGCAGCGTGCATAGTTCACCTCCAGACGACGCACCGGGAAGGGGCAGGGAGTGCCGGTGATGGCAGAACGTTTCGACACCGATGGCGCCTTGATAACGGGATCAGTTGCTGCGCGCATATTTCACCTCCAGACGACGCACCAGGAAGGAGAGAGTGCCGGTCAGCACCAGATAGAGCAGAGCCACGGTGAACCACACCTCGAACGGGCTGAAGGTGGAGCTGACGACTTCGCGCCCCGCCTTGGTGAGATCCGTGATGGAGATGACGGAGACCAGAGAGGAGTCCTTGATGAGGTTGATGAACTGGCCCGCGAGCGGTGGCAGCACCCGTTTGAAGGCCTGGGGCAGGATGACGTAGCGCATGGTCTGGGCCGAGGTCATGCCAAGGCTTCTGCCCGCTTCCATCTGCCCCTTGTGAATGGAGCTGATGCCGGCGCGCACGATTTCCGCCACGTAGGCGCCGGTGAAGACCGCGAGCGCCGCCACACCAGCGGTGAATCGGTCGAGGTTCAGCACGGTGCCGATAAAGAAATAGACGATGAAGATCTGCACCAGCAACGGGGTGCCACGGATGAGCTCCACATAGGTCACGGCCAGGTTGCGCAGGGCCGGATTGGGGGAGAGGCGGGCCAGACCGGCCAGGGTGCCAAGCAGGATGGCGAAGATGCCCGCCACCAGGGAGAGCTTGACCGTGACCCAGACGCCCCAGGCAATGGGGCCGGCGGTCCAGCTCAGTTGCACATCCAGGGTATCGCCGAGGAAGACGGTATCCCCTTCAGCCAGCTGGGAGCCCTTGGGAGCGATGGCCTGACGGCGGCTGGGGTCGAGATCGTCTTGCAGGAAGAGCTGTCCCTTGTCCGCGACCACGGTGCCGTCAAACTCGGCATAGTGTTTCTGTTCTGCCTGATAGGCGATGTACTGGGGAATGCGTTCCCATCGCCAGGTGTAATCCACTGCCTGTACTGCCTTGTAGATGCCGAAAATGGCGGCCAGCACCAGCAGCAGGAAGATCCCGTGCCAGAGCAGCTGATTGGGCTGTTTTTCCATCTGTCTTGTGAGTTTGGGGTTGATCACTGTCACAACCTCTTTTGTCGTTATCGTGTGGGGAGTCTGCGTGAAGGGGCGGCATGCCGCCCCTTTGAGAGGTTATTTGAGCTGGTTCAGCCAGGCGGTGGATTCAAACCACTTCTTGTAGAGACGGTCGTAGCTGCCGTCGCCCTTGATCTGGCGCAGGTAGTTGTTGAACCAGTTGAGGGTGTCCTGATCCCCCTTGCGGATGGCCCAGGCCAGCGGCTCGAAGGTGAACGGCTTGTCGAGGTGCACCACGGCGCCCTGGTTCTGGGACGCGAAGATGGCGTTGTAGGGCAGGTCGTAGACGAAGGCATCCACCTTGCCGTTGATCACTTCCAGCTTGGCGTCATCCTGGGTTTCAAACTGCAGCAGGGTGGCCTTGGGGATCATGCGCTTGACCGCTTGCTCGCCGGTGGTGCCGAGTTTGACCGCGATCTTGTATTTGGGATCGTTGAGGTCCTGGAAGGATTTGATTTCGCCCGCCTTGTCCTTGCGAAGCACGATGGTCTGGCCGACGACGATGTAGGGATCGGCAAAGTTCACGCGCAGGTTGCGCTGGGGAGTGACGGTCATGCCGCCCATGATGACGTCGAACTTGTCGGTCAAGAGCGCGGGGATGATGCCATCCCAGGCGGTGTTGACGAACTCCACCTTCACGCCCATCTCCTTGGCGACCATCTTGGCAAGATCCACGTCAAAGCCGATGTACTGGCCCTGCTTGTTGGTCATCTCGAAGGGTTGATAGCCGGCATCGAAGCCGACCCGCAGCACACCGCGTTCCAGTACGGCATCCAGGGTGGAAGTGGGCGCGGCGTTGGCCAGCCCGCACAGCAGCAGGGTAGAGAGAATGAGTTTTTTGATCATAAATGACGTCTCTGTCGTAAATGTGGTCGGCCTTGAACCTGCTCCCGTGCGACTCCATGGCACAAGAGACTGCTGCATCCGGCAGCAGGCAAGACAGGATTATTGTCTTGGTCGGGGCAAAAGCCCCATATGAGATTCTATGAATGGTTCGTTGGATGAAAAATGTACCAAAACCTGTTTGTGCCAGAAGACTCAATAAGTTATGGAGACTTTTATCCCTCGTGGTGACTCATAAAACCACATGAAAACAACATATCTATCTAATGGCGCCGGTTCAAGTGCAAAATATCCGGCGGCCGTCTCGGTGGAAAATCCGGGCACAGGCAGGGCGTTGTCCGGCACGCTGCACGGGGAATGGGGCGTGCGAGCCGGGCAAATATTTTTGCCCGGCCTATAGGCTCCCTCTGTGTCTTGTCATGGGCTTCCCATATACTCAGCCATCTCCATTGGAAGGTTCGGGAATGGACGCCTCAATTCTGCTCAATCTGGACGTATTTACCCTGATGTTGATGGCCCTCGGGGGCTACAGCCTGGGATTCATCACCCTCTCCATCATCTGGTCGACCCACAGGGAAATACCCGGTCTCGGGCTCTGGTGGTGGTCCAGCCTCTGTGCCCTGGCGGCGCAATCGCTCTTCTTCATGCAGGCGTTTGCTCCCCATATTGCGGGGATCTGGCTGGCCAACCTGCTCATCACCTTCTGCCTCGCCCTGATGCCACTCGCCATCCAGCGCTTCTTCGGGGAGCCGCCAAACTGGCGGGCCTTCACCCTCTTCATGTTGGTCTACCTGCTGATCCTCTGCTGGAGCGTCATCTTCAACGACAAGATGGCCCCCCGGGTGCTGCTGGCTTGCCTGAGCTACATGATGGTGGGGGCGGTGATTGTCTGGCTCATCTGGCGCCATGGCTACCCTGACTATCTGCCCGCTGTGCTGGTGTTCACCGTGGTCAACATCCTGCTCTACGGTTTCAATCTGGTGCGCATGGGGGCCCTGCTCGGCGGCGAGGTGCGGGTCCTGATGGATCAGCATGCGGTCAATGTGCTCCCCTTCCTTTCCATGCTGATGGGCAACTATCTGTCGACCTTCGGGGTGCTGCTGCTCTGTACCCAGTACCGGGCCCTGGCCCTGCGGCGACAGGCCAGCCAGGATCCCCTGACCGGCCTCCTGAACCGGCGCGGCTTCATGGATCACTGCGTGAGGATGGCAAGGCAGGGGGCGCTGGTGGTGCTGGATCTCGACGACTTCAAGCAGATCAACGATCGCCACGGCCACGAGACCGGGGACAGGGTGCTGGAGGCGGTGGGTCGCTATCTTGCCGGCCAGCGGGATCTGGTGGCCAGCCGCTTCGGTGGGGAAGAGTTTGTGCTGCTGTTGCCCGAGCGGGACCCCCTGGCCCAGCAGGCGCGCTGCGAGCAAATCCGCCAGGGGATAGAAACGCTGGAGCTGAAGGGGGTCCGGGTGACGGCCAGCCTGGGGTGGGTGCCCAGCGCCCGCGAATGGCACTTTGACACCCTGTTCAGCCAGGCAGATCGCGCTCTCTATCAGGCCAAGCGGGAGGGCAAGAACCGGATCTGTCAGGGGGCCTGATCCCCCGTCAGGTCATGCCCGGCCGGTGGCCGTCGGCTCCGACCGGGCAAAGGCATACCGAGTCAGCCACCTGGTCGCATCAGACCAGAGTGGCCGCCTGGCAGCCTGTCAGCGGTGCAACTCCCCCGCGCGTTCCGGCTGATAGACCACTTCCAGGATCTCCACCTGGATGGTGCGACCGGCCGGCCCCGGCCAGGCGATGCTGTCACCCACCTTGAGCCCCAGCAGGGCGCTGCCCACTGGCGCCAGCACGGAGATCTTCGATTCGTCCCCCTGCACATCCTTCGGATAGACCAGCGTCAGGCAGAAGTCGTTGCCGCTGTTTTGCATCTTGAAGCGCACCGTGCTGTTCATGGTCACCACGTCCGGCGGCATGTCGGCGGGTTCGCGGATCTCGGCGCGATCCAGTTCCTCTTGCAGGGCAAGGTGCTGGGGGTGGTTGCCAAGCAACTGTTCGATGCGATCCAGATCCAGGCTGGAGATGACGAGATGAGGCTGTTTCATAGGGTATTTCCTTATCAATGACTGAAAGGACCAGGATGACGGGCAGACTGGTCGACAAAAAACGGTGCAAGGGTAATAAGCAGACAGCAAAAGCGATGCCCCCGAGCGACTCGCGCAGCGGGGCGAGGGCGGGGGCTCAGCGGGGTGTGAGCGTACTGGAAAAAATCATGATTGCTTTCATGGAGATACCATAACCATTCTGGGGTGGTTTGGCAATTGGGCTGACTGTCTCATCAGGGAGCCTGGTAATCGTACTGGTGCAGGATGCGCGCGAGACTGCCATCCTCCCTCATTTCCTGAATGACCCGGCGCCAGCGCAGCGCCTCGCTGCGGGAGAAGCGGGGACTGGCGGCCAGGTAGAGGGTGCTCTGCTGCAAGGTCTCGCCCCGCACCAGATCCGGGAGCGGCAGGCCCGCCCGCTGCTGGTTGTAACGGGCGGTGTTCCAGGCCACCGCCCAGGCCTGGATGCGGCCGCGCGCCAGCTTGCTGGCGTTGCTGACCTCCTCGGTGACCAGCTCCCGGGTCACCCCTGTCAGCGGCTGGATCAGGCTCTGGCTATGGGAGCCACGCATCACGCCAACGGTGAGGCCAGGCAGAGTCTTCATGGAGAGCGGCGCTGGATGGTGACGGCGATGGCTGACCAGCACGAAGGCCTCCTCCAGCAGGGGGGCAATCCAGAGAAACAGTGGTTCGCGCTGGGGATTTCGGGCCGGGGGCAACAACAGGACATCCGGGCGGTGGCTGGCCTGGCTGAGGGCGCGAGCCAGCGGCATCAACTCGATCTCGAGCGGTTCCCCGAGGCGGCGGGCAGCCTCCTCCAGCACCTCGATGGCCATGCCGCTCGGCGCACCCTGCTGGGCGCGGATCACATAGGGGGGAATGTCTGCGGCCACGACGACCACGGCACGGGCCGAAAAGGCGCAGACGATCAGAGGGGAGAGCAGCAGAAGCAGAGTAACAAGGCGCATGGATGTTCGGGTCCGGGATGAGTACAGAGAGTGTAACATCCCGTTACGCCATGTCAGCCAGGCGATTGCCGCCTAGGGGGATCAGTCGAAGAAATCCCGCAGATCCAGGGTCTGGTACCCTGCCAGTTGCTGCCAGGGGAGGGTCTTTGGCAGCGTCTTGAGCGTCACCTCCATCCGGTAGCTGCGATAACCGTCGAGGCTTGCCGACTCCACCACCAGGGGCAACTGCCAGCGGCTCGACCAGAGGATGCGGGTACGTTGGCGACCTTCGCGGGTCTCATACCAGTTCGCCTGGTCGGGGGCGGCCTCATCCAGTGGTGTCATTCCCTCTAACAGGGAAGGGTTGATGAGGTGGCGGATCCGCGCCCACTCTGGCTTGAAGGCCACCTGGCCGTACTCCTCCTGCGGCACCTCCACCAGCTGGTTGTGCCAGGCATCGGCGTAGCGCAACTGGAGTGCGTCTCCCTCGCTGCGGGTGACCCAGCGTGCCGCCATCTGGTGAGTGAAGTGTTTGTGGCCGGGGCGGGCATCGTGGGTGGCGTGATAGGCACGGGCCAGAGGGAGGGGAATGAGCCGCTGGCTCCACACCTGGTCACCGACCCGCAGCCACTTCTCCTGCCACTGGCTCTCCCGGGTGATGCCGTCGCTGCCGGTCACCCTGTCCACGTAGCGGATGCGGGCGGCCAGATCGGGCACCTCGTCGGCCAGGAGGGGGAAGGAGAGGGCGCTGCCCAGCAGCCATAAAGAAAGCAGATATTTCATCATCGTCTCACGCTCGACGGAAAAGGTGCCCGGCGCGGTGCCGGGCACCTTTATCACAGGCCGAGGGCCTCCCTGAGCTTGCCGAACACCCGGGTGTTGTCGAGGGTGCCCTTGAACTGGCTGCTGCCTGCGCCGCCCGCGAACAGCATCACATCGCCGCCGCCGTGAGTCTCGGAGCCGAGCTTGACCCCGGTCTCCTGCAGGTAGTCATCCGCCATCACCTCATCGCTGGTGAGGGTGGGGCGCTGGTCCTGGCGGTTGGGGCCGTTGCCGAATACCAGAGTAGTGAACGGCTTGCCGTCCGCGTCGTTCTGGGTCGAGCCATCGGCGTTCTTGACCAGATCCAGCACCTTGTTGCCCTTGGCTGAATAGCCGTTGATGGTCATGGTGTGGTCGTGGTCGGCGGTAACCACGATCAGGGTATCGCTCAAATCCACTTTGCCGAGGGCCGTCTTGACCGCCTCGTCCAGCGCCACCGCATCGGTCAGGGATCGCTTGGCGTTGGTGGCGTGCAGGGCGTGGTCGATACGCCCCCCCTCCACCATCAGGAAGTAGCCCTGGCTGTTCTGGCTGAGCAGATCGATCGCCTTGGCGGTCATCTCGGAGAGGGACGGCTGGGTACTGGCCGCCCCCTTGGCGACGCGGTCCAGTTCGTAGTCGAGGTGGGACTTGGTGCTGAACAGCCCCAGTACCTTGCCCGAGTTGACGGCAGAGAGCTCATCCTTATTGGTGACATAGCGGTAGCCCCGGGCGGTCAGCTCGGCGGTGAGATCCCGGCCGTCGGCCCGGCCGCCCTTGTTGCTGGCGCTGTAGGGCGTCCAGTGGTTGGCGCCGCCCCCCATCAGCACATCGACCCCATCCCCCAGCGCCTGGTTGAAGCCGGCGCCGCCCGGTACCGCCTGCTCGGCGATGGCGTAGGCCGCATCCCGGTGGCAGATATGGGAATAGGTGGCCGCCGGGGTGGCATGGGTGAGCTCCGTGGTCGTGACGGCTCCCACCGACTTGCCGGCTGCCTTGGCCAGCTCGAGAAGGGTGGGCACCGGGCTCCCGTTGTCGCTGGTGCAGTTGTTGATGCCCTTGTTGCCGTTGGCATCCTTGGACGGTGCCACGGCCCTGGTGTCGCTGCTCATGGCGATCACCTCGTTGTTCATCTTGACGCCGGTGGTGTAGGCCGCCATAGAGGGGGCGGAGTCCGTGGTCTGGGCATCGTGGGAGAAGGTCTTGATGCGCGCGCTCTGGGGCAGTTTCATCATCTCGAGATCCCCCTCTTCCCCCACCTTGAACAGGCGGGTGGCGGTGAGCACGGTGGGGCCCATGCCGTCACCGATAAAGAGGATGACGTTCTTGGCATCGGCGGCGTGCGCCTGGGAGAGGCCGCCAAGCGTGCCGAGCAGGGCGGTGCAGACCAGCGTCTTTTTCATGGTGATGTTCATCCTGATAATCCCTTACAGCTTGGCCGCAGCCTTGATCTTGCCGAACACGGCGGTGTTGTCGAGAGAGCCGTGGAAGCGCTCCGCTCCCTGGCCGATGGCGCCGAGGAAGACATCGGTACCGCCGTGGGTCTCGTTGCCTATCTCGCCCACCTTGACCACCACCTCCTGGTGATAGTCGTCGGCGGAGGTGGTGGCGTCGTCGAGGGCCGCCACGCTGCTGCGCGGGCCATCCACTCGGTTGTAGCCGTTGCCAAAGCCGATGATGGTGTAGGGCATGCCATCGCTGTCCTTGCTCGGCTCGCCGGTCTCGTAGTTCTTCACCAGCCCGAGCACGCCCGCATTGCCTGCGGTGGTCTTGCCGGTGCGCTTGGCATAACCATTCAGGACTAGCGTGTGGTCATGGTCGGCGGTGACCACGATCAGGGTGTTTTTCAGCTCGGGATCGGTTTTCTTCACTTCATTGATGGCGGCCAGGATGGCGTTGTCGAAGGCGAGGGTATCCTGCAGGGCGCGCTTGGCGTTGGTGTCGTGCAGGGCGTGGTCGATACGCCCCCCTTCCACCATTAGGAAGTAGCCCTTCTCTTTGTCCTTGAGCTGCTTGATGGCAGCCAGGGTCATCTGGGCCAGTGACGGCTCGCTGGCGGGCCGGTCCAGGTCATATTTCATGTGGCTTGAGCCAAACAGGCCCAGCAGCGGCTTGCTCGCATCGGCCTGGTTCAGCTCGTCCAGGGTGGCGGCAAACTGATAGCCCTTCGCCTTCATCTCGTCGATGAGGTTGCGGCCATCGGTCCGCTTGCCCTTGTCGGCGCTGGGCAGGAAGAAGCCGCTGCCGCCGCCGAGCACCACATCCAGCCCCTCCTTCAGGGCGCTGTTGTAACCGCTGCCCCCCGGCACCATCTGGACGGCGATATCAGCCTCCAGATCCCGGTTGCAGATATGGGCATAGGTGGCGGCCGGGGTGGCGTGGGTGACCCGGGTGGTGGTGACCACGCCGGTGCCGCGGCCATCGGCCTTGGCCAGCTCCAGCAGGGTGGTCACCGCTTTGCCGCCGCTCTGGCTGCAATCGCTCTCCTGGGTGGCGTCGCTGTCCATGCTGATGACGCCGTTGTTGCTCTTGACCCCGGTCATGTAGGCCGCCATGGAGGGGGCCGAGTCGGTCACCTGGGCATCGTGGGAGAAGGTCTTGATGAAGGCCGTTTCCGGCAGGGTGTCGATGGTGAGGCTGCCCTCTTCGCCGACGCCATAGATCCGGGAGGCGGTGAGGGTGTTGAGACCCATGCCGTCGCCGAGGAAGAAGATCACGTTCTTGGCGCTGGATTCCGGGGTGTTGCTGTCGTTGTTGGAGTTGCAGCCGGCGGCCAGGGCGGCGCCTATCATCACTGCAAGTCCTGCCATCTTTCTCATTGGGGTTCGCTCCTTGTGAAACCTGAGCGCAGCCTAGAGGGGGCAGATGACACTTTTAGTGAAGAGAGATGACAATACGGTGAAAGCGCCTTGCAAATGTTATCTTATATCAATGGGTTATGTTGATTGTGTTTTGCCACTCACCTCCCGGTGGCGTGGTGGGCATCCGGCCACCCGGGTGACAACACCCGGCCAGAATAGCCTGTCAAATCGGGGCCGCAGCAGGTAAAATGCGCCCCCTTGCGATGAGTGCCAGCGGTCTGGCGCATCACCACGCACCCGCAACCCCGAGCGCCCGCAGCCCCGAGAGGGGACCGCATGCCAATGAGAGAGTAACGGATATGTCCATCAACTGGTTCCCCGGCCACATGCACAAGGCCCGCAAAGAGATTGCAGAGGTCATGCCCCAGGTCGATGTCATCATCGAGATGCTCGACGCCCGCATCCCCTTCTCCAGCGAGAACCCCCTGGTGCCGGAGCTGCGCGGGGAGACGCCGGTGATCAAGGTGCTCAACAAGGCAGACCTTGCCGACCCCGAGATCACCGAGCTGTGGGTGGCCCACATGGAGCAGGAAAAGGGGATCAAGGCACTGCCCCTGACCCAGCAGGAGCCTACGATGATCAAGCAACTGCTGACCCTGTGCCACGAGATGCTGCCGGAGCGCAACTTCGAGCTGCGCGGGGTGCGCGCCATGATCATGGGCATCCCCAACGTGGGCAAGTCCACCCTGATCAACACCCTGGCGGGGCGCATCATCGCCAAGACCGGCAACGAGGCGGGGGTGACCAAGTCCCAGCAGCGGATCAAGCTCGACAACCACGTCATCCTGACGGACACCCCTGGCTTCCTGTGGCCCAAGCTCAATCCGCCCTCCTGCGGTTATCGACTGGCGATCACGGCGGCCATCAAGGATACCGTCTTCGATTACGCCGACATCGCCATGTTTGCCGCCGACTACTTCATCAAGGCCTATCCGGAGCGCATCAAGGCACGCTACCAGCTGAGCGAGCTGCCGGAGACCGAGATCGAGCTGCTGGATCTCATTGCCCGTCAGCGCGGCTTCATGCGCAAGGGGGGGCTTGCGGATCTGCACAAGGCCTCGGAAATCCTGGTCAATGAATTCCGGTCCGGCATGCTGGGGCGGATCTCCCTGGAGACGCCAGAGATGGTGAGCGTCGAGATAGTGGAAGCCCAGGCCGAGGCTGAGCAGAAAGCCAGGGAGAAGGCGGAGCGGGAAGAGGAGCGCCAGGCCCGGGCTCGTCGCAAGTACGCCAAGAAGCGTCAGCGCTGACCGGCGTTGTGCACGATAGGTTGTGCTTGTTAGAAAGAAGAGGCGGCCCTGGGTCGCCTCTTCTGGTCATGGCGCTCTGGCGTGAGGGAGGCAAAGGGGCGATATTCAACCGCCCGGTTCCCCTCATCATGACCAAGGTGCCGGCCAATCAAGGGGATGAGGCTCCCGTCAGGGGAGGGCCTTGCCGCGTTGCCATCACGGTGGGCAGAAAAACCTTGCGACCCGGCCTCAGTGCCGATTGACAAAGGCACAGGCGGTGGCATGATGCGCTCGCATTTTGCTTCTCCCCACGGTTCTATCCATGACCACATACTCCCGCCCGGTGCTGCTCCTGCTCTGTGGCCTGCTGTTGCTGACCCTGGCCATCGCGGTATTGAATACCCTGGTGCCGCTCTGGCTCGCCCATGAGCATCTGCCCACCTGGCAGGTCGGCATGGTCGGCTCCTCCTATTTCACCGGCAACCTGCTGGGAACCCTGCTGGCGGGCAGACTCATCGCCCGCTGCGGCTTCAATCGCAGTTACTACCTGGCCAGTGCGCTCTTTGCCGCAGGCTGCGTCGGGCTCGGCATGACCGTGGCGTTCTGGAGCTGGCTCGCCTGGCGATTCATCGCCGGGGTCGGCTGCGCCATGATCTGGGTGGTGGTGGAGAGCGCGCTGATGTGCAGCGGCAACGCCCGCAATCGGGGTCGCCTGCTGGCCGCCTACATGATGGTCTATTACGTGGGCACTGTGCTTGGGCAACTGCTGGTGAGCAAGGTGTCGACGTCGCTGATGGCGGTGCTGCCCTGGGTGACCGCCCTGGTGTTGACGGCCATGCTGCCGCTCTTGTTCACCCGCATCGCCAGTCCGTCAGGCAACCACCAGGCCAGGACTCCGGTCTGGCCGATGCTGCGCCTGCGTCAGGCGCGTCTGGGGGTGAACGGCTGCATCCTCTCCGGCATCGTGCTGGGGGTGCTTTATGGTCTGATGCCGCTCTATCTGAACCACCAGGGGGTGAGCGACGGTGCCATCGGCTACTGGATGGCGGTGATGGTGAGCGCCGGCATCCTGGGGCAATGGCCTGTGGGGCGTCTGGCGGATCGTTTCGGGCGCCTGCCGGTGCTGCGGGTACAGGTGCTGGTGGTGATCCTGGGGGCCATGGCGATGCTCGGCAACGCGGCCATGGGACCGACGCTGTTCATTCTGGGGGCCTCAGGCTTCACGCTCTATCCGGTGGCCATGGCCTGGGCCTGCGAGAAGGTGGAGCAGCATCAACTGGTGGCCATGAACCAGGCGCTGCTGCTGAGCTACACCATCGGCAGCCTGCTCGGGCCGACCCTGACGGCGCTCCTGATGCAGCACTACTCGGATCATCTGCTGTTCATGGTGATTGCCGGGGTCTCCCTGGTCTATCTGCTGATGCTGCTGCGCAAGATGGGCGAGCACCCGACGCCGATGGCCCATGCCTGAGGGCAGACGGCGTCATCATCCCTGTGCACGGATATAGAAGAGGCGACCCAAGGGTCGCCTCTTTTTCGTCATGGGCCGGGTGGTGCCGCTCAACCAAACCGGTGCCTTGCTGCTTCAAAGAGCGAGAGGTGCAGCGGGATCAACTGCTGCCAGTCTCGCCGGTAACCCCCTCCCGGTACGGCGGTGATGGGCAGCCCGTGGCGAAGCGCAGAGTCAAAGACCATGGCATCGCGCTGGCGCACGCCGGAGTCGCTCAGGGAGAGGTAGCCCAGCTCGTCGTCCCGGTGCACATCCACCCCGGCCTGATAGAGGATGAAGTCGGGGGCGTAGAGGCGATGAGCCAGGGCGAGGGCCTGGTCCAGGGTCTCGAGATAGGCGCCGTCCTCCATGCCGCTTGGCAGGGGAAAGTCCAGATGGGAGGCTGGCTTGTGGCGGGGGAAGTTGTGTTCTCCATGCAGGGAGAGGGTGATGATGTCACGGCTGCCTGTGCACAGGGCAGCGCTGCCATCTCCCTGATGGACATCGAGATCCACGATCAGCACCCGCTCGCAGAGTCCCTCGTCCAGGCAGGTTCGCGCCGCGATCACCAGATCGTTGAAGAGGCAGAAGCCGCTGCCAAACCCCCGGTGGGCGTGGTGGTAGCCGCCGGAGATCTGCAGTCCGCAGCCTTGTGCAAGGGCGTGGCGGCTGGCGGCCAGGGTGGCGCCGACCGAGTGCAGGGTACGTTCAATCAGCAGGGAAGACCAGGGAAAGCCGAGCCGACGAATGGCCCCTTCATCGAGGGTGCCGGCGAGGGCGGCCTGTACATAGGCCGCATCGTGCACCTTCTCTATCTGCTCACGGCTGGCAGGGCCGGCCTGTGCCAGCGGATAGTCGAGGGCGACGAGGCGTTCAAACAGCGCCTGGTACTTGGCCAGGGGGAAGCGGTGACGCTCAGGCAGCGTCAGGGCGGAGTAGTGGGGGTGATAGAAGATGCGCAGTGACATGAAGCATCGGCCATGAACGGGTATGAAAAAGGGGAGCCAGGCTCCCCTCGATGCAGGCGTGCGATGCGCCTTACTGCTGCTGGATCACCCAGATCTGGAAGGCTTTGCGGGTCTCCGCATCGGCCTTGTTGTACCAGCTCTGCAGCTGGGTCAGGGCTTCCGGGTTGCTCATGGCCTTGCTCGGGGCCACTTCCACCGGTGCGCTGGCGGCAGCCATCACGGCGGCGGTGGAGACGGAAACGGTCTTGGGCTGGTTGAAGGCCTTGCCCATCTTCAGCAGCTCCTGCTGATAGTCACGGGTCAGCTGGAAGCCACCCACGGTCGGCATGACGAACTGCTCGGATTTCAGAACCTGGCCGGTGGATTTGTCTTTCAGAACGACGTTCTGTTCCTTGACGAAACGCTTGGCTTCTTCTTCCTTGCGGGGCTTCTTGAAGTCGAGGAAGAGTTGCTGGTTGTCGGCGGCGGTGAAGTTGATCACCAGGGGCTCGGCGGTGACCAGCTTGGTTTCACTGCGGCTGGAGTAGTTGCCTTCGAAGGCGACCACGACCTGGTGCCTGCCGGGCTCCAGGGAGAAGACGGTGGCTTTATCGAGCAGCTGGGGGTTGACGGGTTCGCCATCGAGCAGCTGGATGACATAGGGATTCGTAATTTCCAGTTGGCTAGCGGCCAGGGCGCTACCTGCCCACAACAGACCAGCCAGGGCCGGTACCAGAACAGTCAGTTTCATTTCATCTCCTTGAACAGTCAGGCAATTGCCCACTGAAAAATAGGGGGTCATTTTTACAGGTTTACCCCACAGCGGCAATAGCCGTTTATGGCGCCTTCCGGTGTGCGGGGTGTGGATCCCGCTGCCCCGAGTCCTGCGGGCAGCGTGCTCTTCTATCTTTCTGCCCCCTCCTGACATGAGGGACAGGGGAGCACATGGCGGGCGTCAGCTGTGTCACTCGATGCGTCGGGTGAAGGGGGGGAGGGCGTCCAGCAGCCCCTTGCCGTAGCGCTTGGTCAGCAGGCGCCGGTCCAGGATGGTGACCCGCCCCCGATCCGCCTCTTTTCGGATGAGGCGGCCACAGGCCTGGATGAGCTTGCGCGACGCCTCCGGCACCGTCAGTTGCAGGAAGGGGTTGCCGCCGCGCTGCTCTATCCACTCGGCGGTCGCCTCTTCCACGGGGGAGTTGGGCACCGCGAAGGGGAGCTTGGTGATCACCAGGTTGGTGAGGTAGTGGCCGGGCAGATCCAGCCCTTCCGAGAAGCTGCCGGTGCCAAAGAGGATGCTGGCCTGGCCGCCGTCGCACTTCTGTTTGTGCAAGAGGAGCAGGGCGCTGCGGGACGCTTCCCCCTGTACCAGAAGCGACATCCCCTTGGCCCGCAGCCCCACCGCCACCTCATTCATCTGGCGATAGGAGGAGAAGAGCACCAGGCTGGCCTCCTTGCCTGCCAGCAGGCGGGGAAGGGTATCGATCAACTCCTGGGTGAAGGCGGGGGCACTGGGCTCATGGGCCATCTTGGGCAGATAGAGTTCGGCCTTGTGGTAGTCGAAGGGGGAGCGCAGCCGCAGATAGCGGGTGCCGTCATGCTCCTTGAGCCCTACCTGGTGGCGAAAATAACTGAAGGAAGAGAGGGCGGTGAGGGTCGCCGACACCAGCACGGCCCCGAGACAGCGGGACCAGAGCCACTCCTCCAGCAGATACCCCACCTCGATGGGGGAGGCGTGCAGCCAGATGTCCCCGTCCTCGCTTCTGGCCATCCAGCGGGCGAGGGGCGTCTTGCCGGTGGGAACATGGCGGCTCAGCATCTCCCAGAGGGCGCAGAAGCTCTCGAGCCGCTGCAGGTGAAAACCGCTCTCCGCCAGCAGAGGCTCGGCCTCCTTGCGACGAATTTCGCCATCCTTGAGCGCCTCGCCGATGGCCCCCTGCATTCTGTCCAGCGCCCTCAGTGCCTTCTTGCTCGCCTCCTTGAGGTTTTCCGCCAGCATGGGCAGGGGATCCGGCAGCACCCCATCGGCGAATCTGTGGTGGGGCTCGCCGCCAAAGAGGTGGTCATTGCTGGTGAGCCACTGCTCGAGGGCCTTGAGATCCGGCTGGAGAGAGGCCAGGGCATCCTGCAGTTTGAGCTGGGGATCGAGGAGGCTCTCCTTGTTCAGCGTCCTGGCCAGTTTGCCAGCGCTTTGCACCAGCTTTTCCAGCCAGCGGCGGGATCCCTTGATGCTGGCGCTGGCGGCGCCGTGATCCCGGGCGATGGTGGGCAGGTGATGGGCTTCGTCCAGCACATAGATGCACTCGTCCGGTGGCGGCAATATGATGCCGCCCCCCATGGTGAGGTCGGAGAGCAGCAGGGCGTGGTTGACCACCAGCACGTCTGCTGCGTCCATGTCATTGCGGGCCCGATGGAAGGGGCAGTGCTGATGGTGGCTCAGGGCCTTGTTGCAGGTGTGGCGGTCGGCGGCGATGCGATCCCAGCAAGGGTCCGTAATGGGTTTGGGCCAGTTGTCCCGATCCCCGTCCCACTTGCCTTCGGTGTAGGCCTGCCACAGCCCCTGGTAGCACGCTTTGTCAGCATCCGATGGCTTGTGTTTGCTCAATGCGCCGAAGTCGAGCTCGAAATTGGCCATCTCGCTGCCGTTTGCCGCCTGCTCCAGCAGGTGCTCACAGCAGTAGCGCTGGCGCCCCTTGACCAGCATGAAACGAAACGGCAGCTCGCTGTGACGGTGATAAAAGGGGAGATCCTTGTGGATGAGCTGCTCCTGCAGGGCCACGGTGGCGGTGGAGATCACCAGCTTCTTCTGGGTCAGCCGTGCCACTGGTATGGCCCCCTGGGCATAGGAGAGGGACTTGCCGATGCCGGTGCCTGCCTCGGCCACCAGGATGCGGCGACTCCTGTCATATTCTCCCGTCAGGGTCTTGGCGATTTCGGCAACCAGGAAATTCTGCTCCTTGCGCGGCACAAAACCGGGTAAACCATCGGCAATCTGGCGATAGGTATTGCGGATGGTGGCTTTGAGGCGAGTCGATAGCATAAAGAAGGTGTGGCCGTGTCGGTGTGGATGGCAACAGGATACCCGCAACAGGCGGCCCGGGTCGAGGCAGGGGAGAAGCAGTCGTGTCAGCCCCGGCTTTGCACATATGTTATGAGGGAACAGGGGGTTGCAATAAACCACCAAAAAAGAGGGATTCAGGCAGAGAGTATCGCTGTAAACGTTTTCCCTGATGGGGCAAACATTGTGAGATTCAGCTCACAAATTTTTCCCTGTGACTATGGTTTTCATAAAAAGTTCCAAGTTTTTTCATTGCGGATTCGAAAACCCGGTGATAGTCTCGGCGCCATAGTGATGCAAAGAACATCGCTAACACAGGGAATAACAAGGACTTAGTGTTTAATTACAGTAGGCATTGGAAACTATGAAAAAGACAATTCTGGCTATTGCTATCCCGGCTCTGTTCGCATCCGCAGCCAACGCTGCTGTCGTTTACGACAAAGACGGCACCTCCTTTGACATCTACGGCCGTGTACAAGCCAACATGTACGCAGACCACGACGACACCGACGCTGAACTGGTTGGTTCCTCCCGTCTGGGCTGGTCCGGCAAAGTCGGCCTGAACAACACCTGGTCCGGTATCGCCAAGACCGAGTGGCAAGTATCCGCCGAAAACTCTGACAACAAGTTCAACTCCCGTCACATCTATGTCGGCCTGGACGGTACCCAGTACGGCAAGATCATCTTCGGCCAGACCGACACCGCGTTCTACGACGTGCTGGAGCCGACCGATATCTTCAACGAATGGGGTGACGTAGGTAACTTCTACGACGGTCGTCAAGAAGGTCAGATCATCTACTCCAACACCTTCGGTGGCTTCAAGGGCAAAGTGTCCTACCAGACCAACGATGACGTAGCTGTCAAGGTTACTGACGTCGGTCAAGGCATCAAAGAAGACGCAATCTATGGCCCGAACGCAAAGCGCAACTACGGCTACGCCGCTGCTGCCGGTTACGACTTCGACTTCGGTCTGGGCCTGAACGCCGGTTACGCTTACTCCGACCTGGAAAGCACCACTTCCAGCGCTTCTGGCGACAAGAAAGAGTGGGCCCTGGGCGCACACTACGCCATCAACGGTTTCTACTTCGCCGGTATGTACACCCAGGGTGACCTGAGCTACGACAACACCACCCAAGGCAGCAACAAGGACAAGGGCCGTGGCTACGAGCTGGCTGCTTCCTACAACGTTGACGCCTGGACCTTCCTGGCCGGTTACAACTTCGCCGAAGGCAAGGTACTGTCCAACTCCGCCGGTTCTTCCTATCAAGACATCGTCGACGAAACCCTGCTGGGCGTGCAGTACAACTTCACTTCCAAGTTCAAGGCGTACACCGAGTACAAAATCCAGGGTATCAACGACAAGGACGACGAGTTCACTGTTGCCCTGCAATACAACTTCTAATCTAGCCTCTGCGCTGATTTAGTTGATGAACGGCCAAGCTTGCTTGGCCGTTCTGTTTTTTGGCCCCTTCACTACTTTTCGTCCTCTGGCCCTGCGCCATATCACGTTGTCTTCCTTGCCCCCTTGGTTCTCCTCTGGTAAATCGCTAGATTATTCAATTTGTTGAAGCAGATTGGCCGACAGGGAAGGATGCCTTTGATCGATTTCACCCACCCCGAGTGGCGCGCGCTGGCACAGCAGTTGCTGAGCGGCGGCTCCCAGGCTGTTCGCGGTCGTCAATGGCAGCCGCTCATCGGCATGCTTCGGGACAACCAGTTGCTGCTGGCCCTTGGCAATCATCACTATGAGCTCACCCCTGCCGGGCACCGCTATCTGACCCGGGAGCTGATGCTGGCGAAGATGGCCAGTGCCCCGCCGGAACCCGAGGAGTGGCTGCAATCCCACGGTTGGCAGCTGGGGGAGAGGGTCAACGAGCGGGTGCTGGCGGCCCTGTATCGCAAGGGGGAGGGTCATTTCAGCCCCATCGAGCAGATTGACTTCGAAGACAAGGGGATCCGGCTTTGCAGTGATCTGCCCCTTCGTCTGCGGGCCGCACGGCCGTTCAGCCTGTTTCTCAGCGGCGGCACCCTGCTGGATGCCGCCCCCTGGCTCCAGACCCTGGGGGAGGTGGCGCTGCCAGCCCGCACCCTGGCGCAGCTTGGCAAGATCCTCTGGGGAGAGGGGGAGATACAGCGGGTGATCACGACCGATGCCGTCGGCGCCTTCGCCGAGTTGCCACTGCCCGCCGACGCCCTGCTGGTCTGGTATCCCGCCGAGGATCCCGGCACGCTGGAGCCCCTGATCGCCGCCTTGCCGCCCCAGACCCTCTGGAGCCACCTCACTGCCCTGGATCCGGCCGGGGTCGACAGGGTACTGGCATTGGCCCAGCGGTTGGGGAGACCGGCGAGCTGGTGGCTGCCTCGGGATCTGGTGCCCATCAAGGCGGCTTACGGGGCTCCTCTGGGGGATGGTCGGCCCTGGGAGCCGAGCCGTATCCCCCGTGCGCTGCTGGCACAGTGCAATGATCTGGTGGAGTCGAATCGGGGTCTGTCGGTCGAGGTGTGTGCCCTGGCACCGGATTGGCACGGGATTGGTTGAGGCGGCGCCGAGAAAGCGGTTTTCCCCTATGGAAGGCAGTGGTATAAAGAGCTGACGAAGCGCTCCCTGGACGGGTGCTTTTGTTTGCCAACCTACTTTGCCAGCCAACGAACTCAACGGACTACAGGGAATACCATGTTTGAAAAGGTTGTTGCCGCCCCAGCGGATCCGATCCTGGGCCTGACCGAAGCCTTCCGTGCCGACACTCGCAGCCACAAGATCAATCTGGGGGTCGGTATCTACAAGGATGAGACCGGTGCCACTCCTATCCTTCACTGCGTCAAGCAAGCCGAGCAGAAGCTCTTGACCGACGAGAAGACCAAGAACTACCTCGGTATCGAAGGCAATATCGAATACGGCCGCATCGTGCAGCAACTGCTGTTCGGCCGTGATGCCGCCCTGGTGACCAGCGGCCGCGCCAAGACGGCGCAGGCACCGGGCGGTACCGGTGCCCTGCGCATCGCCGCCGAGTTCGTGGTACGCAACAATCTCGCCAAGACCATCTGGATCTCCGATCCCACCTGGGCGAACCACGTTAGCGTGTTCCAGGCGGCCGGTTTGACCGTCAAGTGGTACAAGTACTACGACGCCGCCACCAAGGGGCTCGACTTCGCCGCCATGCAGGCCTCCCTGTCTGACGCGCAGGCGGGGGATCTGGTGCTGCTGCACGGCTGCTGCCACAACCCGACCGGTATCGATCCCACCACCGAGCAGTGGCGCGCCCTGGCCAGGCAGAGTGCCGCCGCCGGCTGGCTGCCGCTCTTTGACTTCGCCTATCAGGGCTTCGCCCGGGGTATCGAAGAGGATGCCGAAGGCCTTCGCATCTTCGCCGAGTGCCACGACGAGCTGCTGGTGGCAAGCTCCTTCTCCAAGAATTTCGGCCTCTACAACGAGCGGGTCGGCGCCTTCACCCTGGTCTGCGCGACCAAGGCGGTGGCCGACGTCGCCTTCACCCAGGTGAAGACCGTCATTCGTGCCAACTACTCCAACCCGCCGTCACACGGCGCCGCCGTTGTCACCACCGTGGTGAGCGACCCGGCCCTCTATGCGGAGTGGGTGGAAGAAGTGGCCGCCATGCGGGTGCGCATTCGCGAGATGCGTGAGCTGCTGGTGGAGAAGCTGGCCGAGCGGGGGGTGAACCAGGATTTCAGTTTCATCCGCGAACAGAACGGCATGTTCTCCTTCTCCGGTCTCTCCAAGGATCAGGTGGAGCGCCTCAAGAGCGAATTCGCCATCTACATCGTCGGCTCAGGCCGGATCAGCGTGGCAGGCATCACCCGCGCCAACATTGATCCCCTCTGCGACGCCATCGCCAAGGTGTTGTAAGAGAGAAGCATCTGCGCCAAGCGCCTTGCTTCAGCCATAAAAAGCCCGCCGTGTCGGCGGGCTTTTTCATTTTCCGGCATCAGCGGCGCCGCTTGCTGCTCCCCAGCAGGGAGCCGAGCACCCCGCGCATCAGCTGGCGTCCCACCTCGTTGCCGAGGGTGCGGGCCACGCTCTTGGCGGCGGTCTGCACCACCCCGTCATGCTGGCCATCACGGGGGCCGGTGCGACCGAACAGGATGCCATTCAAGGCATCCAGCAGACCGCCACCCTGGTCGGTCTGTGGGGAAGCGGTCTCGTCACCGGCGGCGGGCGATGCCTCCTGAAGCCGCTCGAACGCGGACTCCCTGTCCTCCTGGGTGTCGTATCTGCCGTAGAGCAATGAGCCCTGAATAAGCGCCTGGCGCTCGGCCGCGCTCAGGGGGCCGATGCGGCTGGCCGGGGGCGCGATGAAGGCGCGCTCCACCACGCTGGGCCGCCCCTTCTCGTCGAGCAGGGAGATGAGCGCCTCCCCGACCCCCAGTTCAGTGATGGCTCCGGCGGCGTCGAAGGCCGGGTTGGCCCGCAGGGTGTTGGCGGCGATGCGTACCGCCTTCTGATCGCTCGGGGTGAAGGCGCGCAGGGCGTGCTGCACCCGGTTACCAAGCTGCCCCAGCACGCTGTCGGGGATATCGGCCGGGCTCTGGGTCACGAAATAGACGCCCACCCCCTTGGAGCGGATGAGGCGCACCACCAGCTCAATTTTCTCCAGCAGTGCCCTGGGGGCATCCTTGAACAGCAGGTGAGCCTCGTCGAAGAAGAACACCAGCACGGGCTTTTCCGGATCCCCCACCTCGGGCAACTGTTCGAACAGCTCGGAGAGCAGCCAGAGCAGGAAGCAGGCATAGAGGCGGCTGGACTGGGTGAGCTTGCCGGCGGCCAGCACATTGATATGGCCGTGGCCCGCCTCGTCGGTCTGCATCAGATCCTGGATGTCCAGCATGGGCTCGCCGAAGAAGTGATCGCCGCCCGCGCTCTCCAGGGTGAGGAGGTTGCGCAGGATGGCGCCGATGGAGGCGGTCGACACATTGCCGTAGCGGGTGGTGAGGGTCTTGGCGTGCTCCCCCGCAAACTGCACCATGGCCCGCAGGTCTTTGAGATCGAGCAGCAGCAACCCCTCGTCGTCCGCCACCTTGAACACCAGCTCCAGCACCCCGCTCTGGGTGTCGTTGAGGCCGAGCAGGCGTGCAAGCAGCAGAGGCCCCATGTCGGAGACGGTGGCCCGCACCGGGTGGCCCTCTTCGGCAAAGAGATCCCAGAACAGGGTGGGGCTGGCGGCAAAGTCGGGTGCCTGAAGGCCGAGCTGGGCCAGACGGGCATCCAGCTTGGCAGAGGGGGTACCGGCGGCGCCCAGGCCGCTCAGATCCCCCTTCACGTCGGCCAGAAAGACCGGCACGCCGAGGCGGGAAAACCCCTCCGCCAGCACCTGCAGGGTGACTGTCTTGCCGGTGCCGGTGGCCCCGGTGATGAGGCCGTGGCGATTGGCCATGGCGGGTAGCAGGGAGAGGGGGTGGCCATTGGCATGGGCCAGCGTGAGCGGTTCGGCCATGGTGGGCTCCTTGTTTCGAATGGGGGTCGAAAAACAACGGGTTACAAGGAGTGTGGTGGCAGAGGCAGACGATGGCAAGGCACGCCACCCGAGACAAGGACGGCGTGCTGGCAACCTAGCGGGGGCGGGTCAGCTTGCCCAGTTGTAACAGCAGCAGGGTGAGCAAGGCGCCGGCGGCGGCGCTCAGCACCGCCAGCAGCAGGCTGCCGAGCAGGAAGGGGGGCACCAGGGTGGCTGCCTCCTGCTCCAGCCAGTGCAGGGACCAGGTGAGATGGAAGGGGGCTGGCGTCTCGTTCAGCACCAGGCAACCGGTACGATAGGCGTAGAGGTACATGAAGGGGAGCGTCAGCGGGTTGTTGAACCAGACCGCCAAGAGGGCCAGCGGCAGGTTGAAGCTGAACGCCAGCACCAGGGCGACGGCCACCAGGGAGTGCATGGGCATGGGGATCCAACTGGCGAACAGCCCGGCCGCCACGGCGCCACAGAGGGCCCGCGTTCCCCCTTGCCAGAGGGCGGGGGTCAGCAGTCGCTCGCCAAAGAGGGCGAACCACTTCTGTTGGCGCAGGGTATCGGGGTCAATCTTGAAGCGGGCCAACCAGCGATTCAGCATGGGCGCGCCACCTTGCGTTTTTGCCACTGGCGCACCGTGCTCAGGCGCCAGCCCGCGCGAACCAGGAGATAGCCGACGAGGGCGCTCAGCAGAGCAAGCACCAGGGAGCCCAGCAAGAGCGGCGGGGCCACCGTCTCGAACACCGACACCAGCCAGGCCCAGGTGAAGGTGATCTCGATGTGCTGGGAGGGTTGCCCCAGCAACTGGCAGCCCACCAGATAGGCGCCATAAAACAGCGGTGGCATGGTCAGGGGGTTGGAGAGCCAGACCAGGGCCACCGAGAGGGGCAGGTTGACCCGGCAGGCGATGGCGCCGCCAGCGGCCAGCAGCATCTGGCAGGGGAGGGGCACCCAGGCCATGAAGAGGCCGACCGCACAGGCACCGGCGGCGGAGCGCCGGTTGAGATGCCAGAGGTTGGCATCCAGCAGCAGCTTGCCAAAGAGTCGCAAGTGCTTGTGTTCCTTGAGGGTCGCCGGGTCGGGTAGCCAGCGCTGTATGATTCGTTTGGGCATGTTCTGAACCTTGCTAAATACTTGCTCCATGGATCTGCGTCTGTTGTCGTTTGCCCTGGGGGCAAGCTCCTCACTGCTGTGGCCATGGTTGCCTTCATGGGAATGGGGTGGCCTGATGCTGCTGCTCGCGCTTCCTCTCGCCGGTGGTCGTTGCTGGCGGCTGCTGTTTCTGCTGCTCGGCATCCTCTGGATGCAGGTGAATTTGCACTACCGGCTTGCCTGGCTGGATCAGCTTGGCAAAAAAACGAGCCACATCATAACCGCACACGTGCAAAGTACGGAGTCTTCGGGAGAGAAAGAGGGGGATAAATTTGCGCGCCTGCTGCTGCGCCTCGACACCCTGGACGATCGCCCCCTCATCGTGCCACCCCTGGTGCGGGTCAATGCCTATCAGGTGTTGCCGCCGTTGCCTGCCGGCAGCCGCGTCACCCTGGTGACCTCTCTCAAGCCGGCCCATGGCCTGGCCAACGAAGCGGGGATGGATGGGCGGCGCCTGCTCCTTGGCAAGGGGATCACCGCCACCGGCAACCTGCGCCGGGTCATCGCCCTGGATGCCGTACCCCCGGGTGTGCGCGATCGCTGGCTGGCGGCGGCGAGTCGCGCCTGGGAGGGGATGGCGCAGGCCCCCCTGCTGGCGGCCCTCACCTTCGGGGAACAGGGGGGGATCACGGATGCCCAGTGGGAACTCTTTCGCGGCAGCGGCCTGACCCACATCATCGCCATCTCGGGCCAGCATATCGCCCTGGTGGCGGTGCTCGGCTGGTGGCTCGGGCGGCTGTTCGGGCTGCGCGGGGCTATCTGCGTGTCACTCCTGTTCGCGGCCACCTACAGCTGGCTGGCGGGGTTTGCGGTGGCCACCGAGCGTGCCCTCATCATGGTGCTGGTGTGGAGCCTGCTGCGCTGGCTAAAGCGGGACTGGCCGAGCCACCGGATCTGGCTGTGGGCCTTTGTGGTGCTGACATTGTGGGACCCTTTCGCCCTCTATTCGGCGGGGTTCTGGCTCTCTTTTCTGGCGGTGGCCCTGCTGTTGCTGGCGAGCCTGTTGCACGATCGCCCCGGCCTGGTGCGGCTGCAACTTCTGCTGCTGCTCGGATTGCTGCCCCTGCAACTGCTGCTGTTCGAGGGGATGGCGCCCCTGGCGTTTCTGCTCAATCTGCTGGCACTGCCGCTGTTCTGCCTTGTCATCATTCCCCTGGCGCTCATCGGCGTGCTGGTGGCGCCCCTCTCCACGTTGCTGGCCCACGGCCTGCTCTGGGTCTCCGCCTTCGGCCTGGAGTGGGTGCTGTGGGGGCTCACGCAACTGGGGGATCGCCTGCAGCTCTGGTGGCCGGTGCCCGGCTGGCTGATGCCCGCCAGCGCCCTGCTGATCCTGCTGTGGACGGGATGGCACCTGCCGGGAGGGCGCGCCTTGGGGGGACCGGTGGCGGCGGCCCTGCTGCTCGCCCTCTGGCCTGCTCCCGCTGCCTGGCAGGTGCGGGTGCTGGACGTGGGGCAGGGGCTCTCGGTGCTCGTCACCCGGGGCGAGCGGGCCATCCTGTTTGATACCGGGGATCGCTACCCCGGGGGCTACAACATGGCGGATGCGGCCATCCTGCCCCTGCTCAACCGGCTCGGCATCCGGGTGATCGACACCCTGATTATCAGCCACAGAGACAGGGATCACGCGGGCAACCGGCAGGCTCTGCTGCAGAGCATGGCGGTGCGCCGGGAGCTCTCCTCCTTCCCCTTTACACCGGCTACCCAGGCCTGCCGCCGAGGTCAGCAGTGGCATTGGCAGGGACTGGATGTGCGGGTGCTCTGGCCCCTGGCAGCCGGGGCGGGGCGCAACAACGACAGTTGCGTGGTGCAGCTGGACGACGGGCGCCATCGGCTGCTGCTGAGCGGCGACATCGAGCAGCAGGCGGAGCGCCGCCTGCTGGCGCAGGCGCTGGAGGAGGGTGAGGGCGCGGGGCTGGCCAGCACCCTGCTGGTGAGCCCGCATCATGGCAGTCGCACCTCCTCCACGGCCCCCTTCGTGGCGGCGGTGCAACCTGCCTTCGTGGTGCACAGCGCAGGCTTCATGAACCAGTGGAGCTTTCCCCGCCCCGAGGTGGTGGCGCGATACCAGGGGGCGCGGCAGTGGGTCACGGGGGAGGCGGGCGCCATCCTGATCGAGCCGGGGGACGGGGGGCTCAGGATCCGGGCCGAGCGAGAGCAGGGGCCCTGGTACAGGCGTGACGGCCCCTGGTGGCAGCCGCAGGTATGGGGAAGGGAGTGAGGATCCGGTGAGCCTGCCCGGCAAGGGGCGGCCTTCATTTGTGACCCGGGTTGTAGCCATCGCGCCAGCGGCGCTTGGTGTAGCTCCAAGGTTTGGCTAGAATAGCCCGTCATTTCCCTTATTAACGGCTATTCATGCAACAAGAAACCTCACAAGAGAGCTGGACCGTCTTCAAGCGCCTGCTCGGTTATGTCCGGGATCGCAAGCTGGGTCTGGTGGGCGGCATCATTGGCATGCTGGGTTACGCGGCCGTGGATACCACCTTCGTCTACTCCATCAAACCGCTCATCGATCAGGGGCTCAACGGCAACGACAGCAGCGTGCTCAAGTGGATGCCCTTCTTCGTCCTCGGCATCGTGGCTCTGCGCGGCTGCGCCGCCTTCCTCTCCAACTACTGCATGGCCTGGGTCGGCAACCACGTGGTGATGCGCCTGCAGCAGCAGGTGTTCAGCCACCTGATGGCCATGCCCATGAGCTTCTTCGACCGCCAGAACACCGGCAACCTGCTCTCCAAGGTGACCTATGACGCCGGTCAGGTGTCGTCCGCCGCGAGCTCGACCCTGGTCTCCCTGGTGCGGGAAGGGGCCACCGTCATCGGCCTGCTGGGCCTGATGTTCTGGCACTCCTGGCAGTTGTCGGTGATCTTCCTGGTGGTGGGGCCCCTGGTCGGGATCCTCATCAGCATCATCAGCCGACGTTTTCGCAAGATAAGCCGCCACATCCAGCAGGCGGTGGGTGACATCACCACCTCCACCGAGCAGATGCTCAAGGGGCACAAAGAGGTGCTGATGTTCGGGGGCCAGGAGGTGGAGGACAAGCGCTTCTACCAGGTGAGCAACCGGATGCGCCAGCAGACCATGAAGATGGTCGCCGCCGACGCCATCGGCAGCCCCATCGTCCAGATGGTGGCCTCCGTGGCCCTTGCGGTCTTCCTCTATGTCGCCACCATCGACAGCGTCAAGGCGACCCTGACCGCGGGCACCTTCACCGTCATGGTCACCTCCATGATGATGCTGCTCAAGCCGCTGAAAAGCCTGACCGACGTGAACAACCAGTTCCAGCGCGGCATCACCGCCTGCCAGAGCCTGTTCGGTCTGCTGGACTCCACCCCGGAGCAGGACACCGGCACCCGCACCCTGGAACGTGCCCGAGGTGAAATCGAGTTTCGCAACGTCACCTTCACCTACCCGACCAAGGAGACACCGGCGCTGCGCAACATCAGCTTCAAGGTGGAGGCGGGCAAATCGGTGGCCCTGGTGGGTCGTTCCGGCTCCGGCAAGAGCACCATCGCGAGCCTTCTGACCCGCTTCTATGACATCGAAGAGGGGGAGATTCTGCTGGATGGCGTCAACATCCGCGAATACCGCCTGAGCGAGCTGCGCAAGCAGTACGCCCTGGTCTCCCAGCACGTGCACCTCTTCAACGACTCCGTGGCCAACAATATCGCCTACGCGGCGGAAGAGAAGTACAGCCGCGACGAGATCCAGCAGGCGGCCCGCATCGCCCATGCGGACGACTTCGTCAGCAAGATGCCGGAAGGCTATGACACCGTCATCGGCGAGAACGGCGCCTCCCTCTCCGGCGGCCAGCGCCAGCGCATCGCCATCGCCCGCGCCCTGCTGCGGGACTCCCCGGTGCTGTTGCTGGACGAAGCCACCTCGGCCCTGGACACCGAGTCCGAGCGCCACATCCAGGCGGCCATCGACGAGCTGTGCAAGGCGCGCACTTCCCTCGTGATCGCCCACCGCCTCTCCACCATCGAGAAGGCGGACGAGATCCTGGTGATCGACGAGGGACACATCGTCGAGCGCGGCAACCACCAAACCCTGATGGACATGCATGGTACTTATGCCCAGCTGCGGGCCATTCAGTTTGGTAATACAGCCACGGGTAACAAGGGCTGATGCTGGCCAGACTCTGGTACGGGAACAGCCTCTGGCGCTGGGGGCTGGCCCCCTTCGCCCTGCTGTTTGCCCTGGTCAGCGGCGTCCGCCGTCTGGGGTATCGCCGGGGCTGGTTCAGCGCCTATCGGGCCACCCTGCCGGTGGTGGTGGTGGGCAATCTCTCGGTGGGGGGCAACGGCAAGACCCCGGTGGTGGTCTGGCTGGTGGAACAACTCCAGGCCCGGGGCTGGCGCCCCGGCGTGGTCAGCCGCGGCTATGGCGGCAAGGCGCCCCATTACCCCTATCGACTGGATGAGAGCAGCACCCCGGCCGAGGCCGGGGATGAGCCCGTGCTCATCGCAAGGCGCTGCGGCTGCCCCGTGGCGGTGGCCCCCAGACGGGCCGATGCGGTGCGGTTGCTGGAGCAAAGCGGTGAGGTGGACATCATCGTCACCGACGACGGCCTGCAGCACTATGCCCTGGCCCGTGACATTGAACTGGTGGTAGTGGACGGGGCGCGCCGCTTTGGCAATGGCTGTCTGCTGCCCATGGGGCCGCTGCGCGAGCCCACGACCCGCCTCAAGCGGGTGGACGCCATCATCTGCAACGGCGGCGAACCCGCCCGTGGCGAGTACGCCATGCGCCTGGTGCCGGATACCCTGCGCCGGGTGTGCGACGATGCGCCTCTCACGGCCCCCCTCTCGGGGCCGGTGGATGCCCTGGCGGGCATCGGCCATCCCCCCCGTTTCTTCGCCACCTTGACCGCCCTTGGTTACGAGTTGGTGCAGAGCGTCGGCTACGGGGATCACCAGGCGTTCGACGCCGCCGAGCTGCTGGCCCGCTTCGGCCAGCGCCCCTTGCTGATGACCGAGAAGGATGCGGTCAAGTGCCGCCCCTTCGCCCCGGACAACTGGTGGTATCTGCCGGTCAGCGCCGAGCTGCCCGATGCCCTGGGGGAGGCGCTGCTGCGCACCCTGGGCCCGCAGCCCGGAAGAGGGGACGGGCATCAGGCGCCCTGACGGGGCGCCACCGGATTGGAACAGACGGCCAGTGCCCGGACTCGGGGGCTGGCCCTGCACATTGACATGCCAGGCAAGATCGCCTGTGGGAAATCGTTAAAGGAGTTTCGTTGTGGCACTGGATATTAAACTGCTCGACATCATCGCCTGCCCGGTCTGCAAGGGGAAACTGCACTATCAAGCGCACGCCGAGGGCCCTCAGGAGCTCATCTGCCGCTTCGACAGACTGGCATATCCCCTGGAGGAGGGGATCCCGGTGCTGCTGGAGAACCGGGCCCGTCACCTGGCGCTGGAAGAGCTGAAGCCATGAGTTTCGTCGTCGTCATTCCTGCCCGTTACGCCTCCACCCGGCTGCCGGGCAAGCCACTGGCCGACATTCACGGCAAGCCGATGGTGCAGCACGTGGTGGAGAAGGCCCTGCAATCGGGCGCCGATCGGGTGATCGTCGCCACCGATGACGAGCGGGTGCAGCAGGCTCTGGCCCCCTTTGCCGCCGCTGCCGGGTTCGAGGTGTGCATGACCTCACCGGATCACCAGTCCGGCACCGAGCGTCTGGCCGAGGTGTGCCGTCACTACGGCTTTGCCGCCGACACCATCATCGTCAACGTGCAGGGGGACGAGCCCCTCATTCCCCCCGTCATCATCCGCCAGGTGGCGGACAACCTGGCCGCGGCCAGTGCGCCCATGGCGACGCTGTCGGTGCCGATCAGGGATGCCGAAGAGGCGTTCAATCCCAATGCCGTCAAGGTGGTGACCGACCGGGAGGGGTATGCCCTCTATTTCAGTCGCGCCAGCATCCCCTGGGATCGGGACCGCTTTGCCCAGAGCCGCGAGCAGATTGGCGATCACTACCAACGCCACATCGGCATCTACGCCTATCGCGCCGGCTTCATCCAGCGTTACGTGGACTGGGCACCGAGCGTGCTCGAGCAGGTCGAAGCCCTGGAGCAGCTGCGGGTGCTCTGGTACGGGGAGAAGATCCACGTGGCCCAGGCGCTGCAAGCCCCGCCGGTGGGGGTGGACACCCAGGCCGATCTCGACAAGGTGCGAGCGCTGCTGGCCGGTTGAGGCTGGCGGAACGGCTTTGATGCAATACGGCGCCCCAGGGCGCCGTTTTTTAATTGATTCTTTGTATAATAATTTGATTTAAAACGGATTTTACGAGCAATTTCAAACTTTTCCCGCCCATGGTTTGCCAAATCATCGAGTTTGGTTATGATGCAAGACGCCGTGTTAACCCTAACTGGCATATAACGAGATAAAAAACGGGGTGTTTGGGTGATTAATGTATTCCTGGTCGATGATCATGAGTTGGTGCGTACAGGGATAAGACGCATTTTGGAAGACGTCCGCGGGATCAAGGTGGTGGGCGAGGCGCAGAGCGGGGAAACCGCGGTGGCCTTCTGTCGGCAACATCACCCCGATGTGATCCTGATGGACATGAACATGCCGGGCATCGGCGGTCTGGAAGCGACCCGCAAGATCCTGCGGATCCGCCCCGATGTACGCATCATAGTGCTGACCATTCATTCAGAAAATCCGTTCCCCACCAAGGTGATGCAGGCGGGCGCCGCCGGGTACCTCACCAAGGGGGCCGCGCCGGACGAGATGATCCACGCCATTCGCCTGGTTCACTCCGGTCAGCGCTACATCTCCCCGGAGATCGCCCAGCAGATGGCCCTGAGCCAGTTCGCCTCCGCCGACGAGAACCCCTTCAAGTCCCTCTCCGAGCGGGAGCTGCAGATCATGATGATGATCACCAAGGGGCAGAAGGTGACCGACATCTCCGAGCAGCTCAACCTGAGCCCGAAGACGGTCAACAGCTACCGCTACCGCCTGTTCAGCAAGCTGGGGATCAACGGCGACGTGGAGCTGACCCATCTGGCCATTCGTTATGGCATGCTGGATGCCGACACCCTGTAACGGGGGCGTGTGGACACCAAAGGCGGCACCGGCCGCCTTTCGCTTTTTGCAGGCTGTGGCCAGTATGCTCTCCCCGTCTTTTTGCATTCATCCGTTGAGTCGAGTTGCCCATGACCCTCTCTCCCGAGCCCCATTTTGACAGCAAGGCATTTCTGAGCGCCGTCACCCACCAGAGCGGTGTCTACCGCATGTACGACAGCGGCGGCACCGTCATCTACGTGGGCAAGGCCAAGGATCTCAAGAAACGGCTCGCCTCCTACTTTCGGGCCAATGTCGACAGCATCAAGACCCGCACCCTGGTGCGCCAGATTGCCGATGTGCAGGTAACGGTCACCCATACCGAGACCGAGGCGCTGATCCTCGAGCACAACCTCATCAAGCAGTACCAGCCCCGCTACAACGTGCTGCTGCGGGATGACAAGTCCTACCCCTGGATCATCATCACCGACCATCGGCACCCGCGCATCGGCGTCCATCGCGGCGCCCGCAAGGTGAAGGGGGAGTATTTCGGCCCTTACCCCTCCGGCGGCGCGGTACGCGAGAGCCTGCACCTGATGCAGAAGATCTTCCCGGTGCGCCAGTGCGAGGATGCCGTCTATGCCAACCGTACCCGCCCCTGCCTGCTCTACCAGCTCAAGCGCTGCGCCGGCCCCTGCGTGGCGGGGCTGGTGAGCGAGGCCGAGTATGCCCAGCAGGTGGCGCTGGCCAAGCTGTTCCTCGCGGGCAAGAACCAGCAGGTGATCGGCGAACTGGTGGGCAAGATGGAGTCCGCCAGCGGCGATCTGCGCTTCGAGGAGGCGGCCCGCTACCGGGATCAGATCCAGGCCCTGCGCCGGGTCACCGAGCAGCAGTCGGTGAGCGGCAACGTGCTGGACGAGCTTGACGTGGTGGGGGTGGCCTTCGAGCAGGGGACCGCCTGCATCCACGTGCTCTTCATCCGCCAGGGCAAGGTGCTGGGATCGCGCAGCTACTTCCCGAAAGTGCCGGCCGATACCCCGCTTGACGAGGTGGTGCAATCCTTCCTGCTGCAGTTCTATTTGTCGGGGCAGGGGGGACGGCAGATCCCGAGCGAGGTGCTGCTGGACGTGGCGCTGGAGGATGAGCGCGTCATCGCCGACACCCTGAGCCAGACCGCCGGCTACAAGGTGCGGGTAGTGAGCCGGACGCGCAGCGAAAGGGCCCGCTTCATCAAGCTTGCCTCCATCAACGCCCAGACCGCGCTGCGCTCGCGCCTCGCCCACAAGAGCACCATCACCGCCCGTTACGATCAGCTGGAGGAGCTGCTGGAGCTCGAGACCCCCATCGCCCGCATGGAGTGCTTCGATATCTCCCACACCATGGGGGAGCGCACCGTGGCCTCCTGCGTGGTGTTCAACCGGGAGGGGCCGCTCTCCTCGGAATACCGCCGCTTCAACATCGACGGTATCACCGGCGGGGATGACTACGCCGCCATGGAGCAGGCGCTGGAGCGTCGCTTTGGCAAGCAGCAGGAGCCGGACAAGGTGCCGGATGTGTTGTTCATCGACGGCGGTCTCGGCCAGTTGCGCCGCGCGGAGGAGATCCTGGCGCGCCAGTTGGAGTTTCTCGGCGGCAAATACCCGCTGCTGGTGGGCATCGCCAAGGGGGTGACCCGCAAGGCGGGGCTGGAGACCCTGATCCTGGGGGACAGCCACGAAGAGCTGCATTTGCCGGCGGACATGCCCGCCTTGCACCTCATCCAGCACATTCGCGACGAATCCCACCGCTTTGCCATCACGGGCCACCGGGCCAGGCGCGCCAAGGCCCGCACCACCAGTACCCTGGAAGAGATTCCCGGGGTGGGGCCGAAACGGCGGCAGGCGCTGCTCAAATACCTGGGGGGTTTGCAGGAGGTGAAAAAAGCCGGGGTGGACGAGCTCGCCAAGGTGCCCGGCATCAGCCAGGAGCTGGCCCAGTCCATCCACGACGCATTGCACTCGCTCTAGCGCTGCCTTTGGTGTGAAGGTGGTCACGCCAGGGGGCATCAGGGCGTGCCGCCTGCGCACAAGAGCCGTGACGCAGGGGGCTCCCAAATGCCATAATGACCGGCATCCTGAGGTTATTGATGGATTAATGGACCAAGGCGGGCGCCAGTTCGGTTGCATCCGCGATCGGCTTGGGGCTACCATGTAGCGGCATACAAGAAGTGGCTGAAAATAATGACAAATATTCCTAACCTGCTGACGTTCTTTCGGATTTTGCTCATCCCCGTCTTCGTCATCCTGTTCTACCTTCCCTATCAGTGGTCCTACATGGCGGCGGCCATCGTCTTTATCCTGGCGGCCGCAACCGACTGGTTTGACGGCTATCTTGCCCGCAAGCTGAACCAGTCCACCGCCTTTGGCGCCTTCCTCGATCCGGTGGCCGACAAGATCATGGTGGCGGCGGCCCTGGTGGTCATCGTCGAGCACTACAACACCGTCTGGGTCACCATCCCCGCCATGACCATGATTGGCCGGGAGATCATCATCTCCGCCCTGCGTGAATGGATGGCCGAGCTTGGCAAGCGCTCCTCGGTGGCGGTCAGCTGGATTGGCAAATGGAAGACCATGATCCAGATGGTGTCGCTCACCGGTCTCATCTGGCAGTACGACATCTGGATGGTGTGGCTCGCCTATGTGCTGCTCTACGTGGCCACCGTGCTCACCTTCTGGTCCATGTTCCAGTACATGAAGGCTGCCTGGGGCGATCTCAGCTACCACTCCCGGTTCTAGTCCCGACGGGAAGATGGCCGTTTCTCTGCCACTGGCGCCGAGAAACGGCCATGAGCGCCAAAAGTGTGGGACAAGGGTAAAAAACACCCGAACGATCAGCGTATTAAATGTTTTTGGTTGACTGGGCGGGGAACATCGCTAGAATGCGTTCTCACAGTCAGGCAGTCAGCCAGACCGATGCGGGAATAGCTCAGTTGGTAGAGCACGACCTTGCCAAGGTCGGGGTCGCGAGTTCGAGTCTCGTTTCCCGCTCCAAATTCAGACAATAGAGAGTTCCTCTCTTTTGCATGGCGCGTTAGCAAAGCGGTTATGCAGCGGATTGCAAATCCGTTTAGTCCGGTTCGACTCCGGAACGTGCCTCCATATTGACAAGCCCGCCACGCGAGCTTGATACCGATTGCGGTGCCCGAGTGGTGAAATCGGTAGACACAAGGGATTTAAAATCCCTCGACGTTCGCGTCGTGCCGGTTCGATTCCGGCCTCGGGCACCATTAAAATCAAAGAGTTACTAAGGCCACTAGCAATAGTGGCCTTTTTGTTTCTAGTCAATTGACTGCCAGAATGGCAGCGACCTGAAGAGCCGGTTCATCTCTTGAATCTGCACGTGCCAAGCTGCGACCCCTGGTGTGAACATCAAAGAGCCTGCTCGATGGCAGGCTCCTGAGTGCTTCCCTGATTTATCTAGAGTTCCGAGATGATGGTCGACACCTCTTCTGCTCCGTGTCTTATCTCCTCCATCACTTTTGCAACGTCATCGATCTGCTTTTGCCCGTGGATGGCACCGTCTGCCGCGGACTGGATCTGCTCGCTGACCTGCCTGGTGAGCTGCTGATTCTGGCTGACGACATTGGCGATTTCGTTGGTCGATAGGGAGGTTCTTGCCGCCAGTTGACGAACTTCATCGGCCACGACGGCAAAGCCTCTGCCTTGTTCGCCGGCTCTCGCCGCTTCGATGGCGGCATTGAGCGCGAGCAGGTTGGTCTGGTCTGCAATGCTGCTGATGGTGGATACGATGGCGGTGATATTCTGGGATTGAGCGTGGAGCTTGCTCATCAAGGTGCTGGCATGTTCCATCTGCCTGACAATATTGTCCGAAGTGGAGACGACGGTGGTCAACATCTCCTCTCCTTTGATGGCGGAGGATTTGGTTGTGACAGATGTTTCATTTGCCACCTTGGCCACATGTTGTACGGCCTGATCTTTGCTGATCTGCGGGGTGATATTGGAGGCAAACTTGATGACCTTGATCACCTTGCCATGGCTGCCCCGCACAGCGTTGTAGGTTGCCTCCAGCCAGACTTCATGGCCTTTTTTATCAAATCGCTGAAAGCGCCCCGATTTGAACGTCCCCTGAGCCAGCTCCTGCCAGAAATCGGGATGTTCCCGATAAAACAGCTCATCACAAAACATGCGATGTTGATGGCCTTTAATTTCATCGAGTCGATAGCCCATGGTATCCAGGAAATTACGGTTGGCGGAAATAACAACACCAGTCGGTTCAAACTCGATGACGGCGAGGGAGCGATCCAACGCCTCAAATATTGCTTTTTGAGTCATGAGCAGATCATGTTGCACCGTCACATCTGACGCTATTTTGATGATCTTGATTATTTTTCCGCCCTGGCTGACGGGGAAATAGGTGGCCTCCAGCCATATTTCCTTGCCTTGTTTGCCAACCCGGTGGAAGGTGCCATGCTGGCTGTGCCCATTTGCCAGATCTCGCCAGAATTCCCGATAGGAGGGAGAGTCGGTATCTTCTTTCATGCAGAACATGGCGTGATGCTGCTGCACGATCTCATTGAGGGAGTAGCCGACGGAATGAAGAAAAAGCGGGCTGGCATCGAGAATATAACCATCGGTAGTGAATTCAATCATGGGAAGATGATCGTGCATGGCATGATCCAGTGCCTCGCTTTTCAAGGCCCTCTCTCGTTCTGCTGCCAGCTCTTTTTTAAGTTTCGAGTCGAACATAAGCACACCCCAGCCAAGAAAATAGAATCATCCGACATCTCTTCGTTGACGAATCCTTCACACTTTCTGGGTATGAAGCGTCGTTTTGAGTGTAATGCACCCCTGTCATTTGATTCGGGCTTTTCCATACAAAAAACAGGTTTAATACAAGATGATGCGCCCTTTTTATATGCGGTGATAAATAAAACGTATTCCTATTCTGAATTATTTGTTCGATGCATTGATTGTTTAACGGGGGTCTGTCAATGGGCAAGACAATGGTTCGCAGTCGTGGGCGAACAGGGCCTCATTTCGGCGAATACGGGTATCCAGGGCAGGGGCTTGTCGGTGAGGCGTGACGGTTGTCTGCATCGATGGGGGAGGGCGTGCAGCGGGAAGGTACTGCCTATAGAGATGTCTCGGTCCCTCTGTCCGGGAAACCTGCACTTGAGTGTTTGAACGCATCTGTTGTCCATTGTCATGGACGATGGGAAGGAGGGGTGACGTTCCGTGTAGCTGCGAAATGCCCTGGA
>NZ_JBFODD010000009.1:0-64580 GCF_040908115.1 Aeromonas sp. R7-1
CATGAAAAAAGGGAGCCTCGAGGCTCCTTTTTTCATGGGCGGGCACTCCTGGATGGAATAGTGAAAATCGTGCTATGGGGACGGGTCTATCAAACCCAATAAGCTAAATCCTCTACAAGGTGCCACTTACACTCAATAAAACGAGCGAGGTGTAAGTGATGAAACGCGCATGGATGATTGTGATCTGGTGGTTCTGCTCCCTGACGCCAGCCTGGGGGGCCGAATCCGGCAAGCAGGTGGCCCCCGAAGCAGAGACGGAGAAAAGCGCCCTGAGCTTTGAAAACGACGAGCTTGCCAGACCCAGGCTGGGGGATCTCGACGTCATGCTGGAGCAGCGCACCATCCGAGTGCTCACCACCTACAACAAGACGGGGTTCTTCATCACCAAGGGCGTACAGCGGGGCGTCACCTACGATGCCTTCATGCAGGTGGAAAAGCGTCTCAACGAGCAGTTGCGCAAGCAAAAGGCGATCAAGCGTCACCTCAAGGTGCACTTCGTCTTCATTCCCGTTGCCCGGGAAGCGCTGCTGAGCTCCCTCATCGAGGGCAAAGGCGACATCGCCGCCGCCAATCTCACCATCACGGACAGGCGCAAGAAGCAGGGTATCGCCTTCACCGATCCCCTGCTTGAAAACGTGCGGGAGCTGCTCGTCTCCGGCCCCCTCTCCCCCAAGGTGGAAAGCGCCGCCGATCTCGGGGGCCAGCGCGTCTTCGTGCGCCCCTCCTCCAGCTACTACGAGAGCCTGCTCGCCTACAACCAGGCCCGCAAGTCGGCGGGAGAGCCCCTCATCGACCTCCAGCCCGCCTCGGAGGTGCTCGAAGATGAAGATCTGGTGGAGATGGTCAATGCGGGCCTGCTCCCCTTCATCGTCATGGACGAGCACAAGGCCCGCTTCTGGAAAAAGATTTTCCCCGGGATCACCATTCACGACCCCCCCGTGTTCCGGGAGGGGGGCGTCATCGCCTGGGCGGTGCGCAAGGAGAGCCCCCAATTGCTCGCCATGCTCAACGAGCAGATAAAGGCGCTGCGCGGCAAGGCGACGGGGGACGAGATCCTGGCCCGTTATCTCAAGCAGAACAAGTTCGTCAAAAGCGCCGCCGCCGAGGCGGAGCGCAAGAAATTCCTGCAGGTGGTGGATCTGTTTCGCGAGTATGGCGAACGCTATGACATGGACTGGCTGCTGATGGCGGCCCAGGGCTACCAGGAGTCCGCCCTCAACCACCAGGCCCGCAGCCATGTGGGCGCCATCGGCATCATGCAGATCATGCCCGCCACCGGCAAGGGGCTGAAGGTCGGCGACATCCGCAAGCTCGAGCCCAATATTCACGGCGGCGTCAAATACATGCGCTGGATGATCGATCACTACTATGCGGACGAGCCCATGACCGCCCTCGACAAGGCCCTCTTCTCGTTCGCCTCCTACAATGCCGGCCCCGCCCGGGTGGCCAGGCTCCGTGCCGAGGCCAGGAAACGGGGGCTGGATCCCAACGTCTGGTTCCACAATGTCGAGTACGTGGCGGCGGAGAAGATTGGCCCCGAGACGGTCACCTACGTGGGCAACATCTACAAGTACTACATCGCCTACAAGCTGGTGATGGAGCAGGTGGCTCTGCGCCAGCAGGCGAGTGACGCCCTGAAACAGGAGGCGAAGGAGGATGTCAGCACATCGGCGGCGAAACCGACCCAGTGATCCTTGCCGGACGAGGCGCTCACGGGCGCCTCGCTTCTATGTGCCCCCCTCTTCAACCCGTGAACAGAATGAACACAATGAGCACAACAGCCTTAATAGCCATTACGGTCAGATTGTTTTCCAGCCAGACATGATTAATTAACCTTCCTGCAACAATCACAAGGAGAGCACCATGTTGCAAGGAACCTTCAAGCGCACCCTGATCGGTAGCCTGCTCGCACTGAGCTTCGGCGCCCACGCCCAGATCAACGAAGTCCACTTCCTCATCCCGGGCGGCGCCGGCGGCGGCTGGGATACCACGGCCCGCGGCACAGGTGAAGTACTGGCCAAGTCCGGTCTGGTCAAGACCGTCTCCTACCAGAACATGTCCGCCGGTGGCGGCGCCAAGGCCATCGCCCACCTCATCGAGACCTCGGCCCAGTCCGACAAGACGCTGCTGGTCAACTCCACCCCCATCATCGTCAAATCCCTCTCCAAGGAGCTGCCCCAGTCCTTCCGTGATCTGACGCCGGTGGCCGCCATCATCGCCGACTACCAGGCGCTGGCGGTGAAGGCGGACTCCCCCTATCAGAACTGGGCCCAGTTGCTGGCCGCCTACGAGGAGAACCCGGCCAAGGTGAAGATCGCCGGGGGTTCCGCCCGTGGCAGCCTGGATCACCTGGTCGCCGCCCTGACCTTCAAGAACGCCGGTGCCGACGCCAGCAAGCTGCGCTACGTCGCCTACGATGCCGGCGGCAGTGCCATGGCCGCCGTGTTGGCGGGTGAAACCCAGGCCATCTCCACCGGCTTTGGCGAGGCGATGGAAGCGGTCAAGTCGGGCCAGATGCGGATCCTCGGGGTCACTTCCGACAAGCGCCTGCCGGGGGCGGAGCAGATCCCCACCTTCAGCGAGCAGAACAACCCCACCGTTTTTGCGAACTGGCGCGGTTACTTCGCCTCCCCCACCATCAGCCCGGAGAAATCCGCCGAGTTTGCCGCCCTGCTCAAGCAGATGTACGACAAGCCGGAGTGGGAAGTGGTCCGCACCCGCAACAGCTGGGCCAACCTCTACAAGTCGGGTCCCGAGTTCACCGCCTTCCTCGACGGCCAGGAGCAGCAGATCGGCGGCCTGATGCGCGAGCTCGGCTTCATCAAGTAACCCTCGTTGTCACATCGCAGGCGGGCGCAGGCCCGCCGCCCATGTTGGAGTCAAGAGATGAACATCACCAAGGAGCGACTGGGGGGCCTGCTGTTTCTGCTGCTCTCCCTCACCTATGGCTACTACGCCACCGAGATACCGGGCTACCCCGGCGACGAATACGAACCCTTCACCGCCAGTACCCTGCCCTATGCCCTGGCAGGTGTCGGGGTCCTGCTCTCCCTGATCCTGATCTGTTCCCCGGGAGGAGAGCGACTGGGCAAGGAGTCCGGCAACTGGCGGCTGGTGTTCGCCCTGCTGGGGCTGATGCTGGTCTATGGCCTAGCCCTTGGCTGGCTCGGCTTCCTCGTCGCCACCATCTTGTTCCTCATCGGCGGCATCCGGCTGATGGGCGAGCAGAGCCTCGCCTTCGCCTGCAAGGTGAGCATACCTTTCACCCTCATGTTCTGGGCCCTGCTGACCAAGGGGCTCAATGTCTATCTCGAGCCGGGTCGGCTGTTCACCCAGTTGCTGGGATAAGGAGAACCCATGTTAGACGGAATCCTGCAAGGGCTCGGCACCGCCATGATGCCCATCAACCTCTTCATGGTGGTGGTCGGCTGCTTCGTCGGCACCTTCATCGGCATGCTGCCGGGGCTGGGCCCGGTCACCGCCATCGCCCTGATGATCCCCATCACCTACGGGCTGGATCCGGCTTCCGGCATCATCCTGATGGCCGGGGTCTATTACGGCTCCATGTTCGGCGGCTCCACCGCCTCCATCCTGATCAACACCCCGGGCTGCTCCGCCAGCATGATCACCGCCATCGACGGCTATCCGCTGGCCTGCAAGGGGCAGGCGGGCAAGGCGCTGGCCATCGCCGCCTACGCCTCCTTCGTCGGCGGCACCCTGTCGGCCATCTTCCTGATGGTGGCGGCGCCCCTGCTCGCCAAGGTCTCCCTCGCCTTCCAGTCGGCGGACTACTTCGCCCTCATGGTGCTCGGGCTCTCCGCGGTGGCGGCTTTCGCCGGCAAGGGCCAGGTGCTCAAGGCGCTGATCATGGCGCTGTTTGGCATCATGATCTCCACCGTCGGCATCGACCGCAGCGTCGGGGTGGACAGATTCACCTTCGGTCTCCCGGACTTGCGCGATGGTTTCTCCTTCCTGCTGCTGGCCATGGCCACCTTCGCCCTGGCAGAGATCCTGATGACGGTGCTGCGCCCGGGCAAGGACACCAGCCAGGAGGAGGCGAGCAAGATGCAGCAGCTCGGCTCCCTCAAGCTGAGCCGGGACGAGGTAAAGGAGATAGCGCCCCCCATAGCCCGCTCCTCTGTGCTGGGCTTTCTCATCGGCGTGCTGCCGGGGGCCGGTGCCACCATCGCCTCCTTCATGGCCTATGGGGCCGAGCGCAACTTCGCCCGCAAGGGCAAACGGGACGAGTTTGGCAAGGGCAGTCTGACCGGCATAGCCGCGCCGGAAGCGGCCAACAACGCCGCCTCCAGCGGGGCCTTCGTGCCGCTGCTGACCCTGGGGATCCCGGGCTCCGGCACCACGGCCCTGATGCTGGGGGCCCTCATCGCCTACGGCATCCAGCCCGGCCCGCGCCTCTTCATGGAGCACCCTGACGTCTTCTGGTCGGTGATCATCTCCATGTATCTGGGCAACGTGGTGCTGCTGATCCTCAACCTGCCGCTCATTCCCTACCTGGCCAAGATCCTGCAAGTGCCGCGCCCCGTGCTCATCCCCATGGTGCTGCTGTTCTCGCTGATCGGGGTCTATCTGGTCTCCTTCAACACCATGGACATCTATGTGATGGTGCTGGTGGCCCTGGTGGCCATCGGGCTGCGCCTGCTTGACTTCCCCATGGCCCCCATGCTGCTCGGCTTCATCCTGGGGGGAATGCTGGAGGACAACCTGCGCCGGGCCCTGGTGATCAACGACGGCTCCCTGAGTTTCCTGTGGGAGCGCCCCATCACCCTGGGCTTCACCCTGGTCACCCTGGTGATGCTGCTGCTGCCGCTCTGGCAGTGGTGGCAGGCCCGTCGCACGCCGGTAGCGACCCTGCAATCCGACCCGACCTGATCCCAGCCATCACGAAAAGAGCGCCAAAAGGCGCTCTTTTTCTTGAGTTGGAACCGGCCACTCAGCGCTGACGGTAGCGCCGCTCCGGCCGCCCGACGGTGCCATATTCGAGCTCGGGGCTCGCCAGTTGCTGCCCCACCAGAAATTCCAGATAGCGGCGCGCCGTGGTCCGGCTCACCCCGACCCGGCTGCCTATCTCCTCGGCGCTGGCCCCCTCCTGATGGAGGGCCGCCAGCACCCTTTGCAGGGTGAGGGCGTCTATCCCCTTGGGCAGGCCGCCCGCCGCCACCTGTTGCAACGGGGAGCCAAGGAGCGCATCCACCGCCTGCTGATCGATGTCCGCCAGCGCCGCAAGCGCGGCGCGGCTCTGGCAATATTTGTCGAGCGTATCGCGCAGTCGCTCGAACACCACGGGTTTCAAGATGAAATCCACCACCCCGAGGCGCATCGCCTCCTGCAGTGCCGCGGCCTCACGGGCGGCGGTGAGCAGGATGACGTCGAGGTGGGCCCCGCGCTGGCGCAACTCCCGCAGCAGGGAGAAGCCCTCCCCGTCCGGCAGCCAGACATCCAGCAACACCAGATCGGGTTTGAGGATCTCTATCTGCTCTCTGGCATCGAACAGGGTGAGCGCCACCCCCAGCACCTCGAAACCGGCGAGGCGCTGCACGAAGCGACGGTGGATCTCGGCAATGGCCGGATCATCCTCGACGATCAGGATCTTGATCACTCATACCTCCTTGGGTATGTAACAGACGACACAACTTCCCTGCGCCGTGGCTTCGATGGTGATGGTCCCCTGCAGGGCATCCAGTGTCTTGCGCACCAGGGCCAGACCTATGCCGTGGCCGGGTTCGGCCTTGCTGCTGACCCCGCGCTCGAACAAGGTGTCCGCCAAAGCGGGATCGACGCCGCCGGCCCCGTCCTCCACCTCCAGAATGAGATCCTGGCCGAGATCGCTCAAAGAGACCCGGATCGGCTGGTAGGGGGCGCCATGGCCGCGGGTCGCCTCGAAAGCGTTGTCGATGAGGTTGCCAAGCAGGGTCACCAGCTGGGAGCCGCTGACCCGGGCGGGGATGTCGTGCAGGCGGGAATCCGGATCCACCTCCAGCACCAGTCCCAGCTCATGGGCTCTGTGGTACTTGCCAAGCAGCAGGCCCGCCACCTTGGGCTTGGCGATGGCCCCCATCAAAAAGCTCAGGAGGGTCTGCTCGGTGGCCGCCTCCCGGCCGATGAAGGCGAGCGCCTCCCGGGTGGCCCCCAGCTCGATGAGACCGGCGATGGTGCCGAGCTGGTTGTTGTGTTCGTGGGTCTGCACCCGCAGCAGATCGCTGTAGGCCTGCACCTGGGAGAGCTGGGCACTGAGCTCGGCCAACTCGTCCTTGCGCCGAAAGCTCGACACGGCGCCGATCAGCCGACCCTCCTGCACCAGAGGCAGCCGGTTGACGATGAGGGACTGACCGTTGAGCACTATCTCCTCGTCATACTGGGGCCGGGGATCCTGAATGAGGGAGAGCATGCGGCTGCCGGGCAGCAAGCGGGTGACGGGCTGGCCTATGGCGGCCTGCGCGGCCCGCTCATCGAGGCGCAGCAGCCGGATGCCGTTGGGGTTGAGGGAGGTGAGCCTGCCTTGCTCGTCGATGGTGAGTATCCCCTCGCGCACCGTGCGCAGGGTGCAGTCGAGCTCCGCATAGAGGCGGCCGATCTGCTCGGGCTCAAACCCCAGCAGGGCCCGCTTGTAGCGTTTGGCCAGCCAGGCCGCGGCGACGCTGTTGAGCAGCACTATGAGCAGTGTCATTGCGAGGCCAAAGCGCAGGAAGCCCTGCAGGTCCGCCTCTATGTCCCGCACCAGATAACCGACAGAGACCACGCCGATGACCCTGCCCATCTCATCCCGGATGGGCCCCTTGCCGCGCACCGAGACCCCGAGGGACCCTTGAGCGCGGGAGATGTAGAACTCCCCCCGTAGGGCGCGTCCGGGATCGTCCCCCATCATGGGTTTGCCTATCCTGTCCGCATTGGGGTGCACCAGGCGGCGCGCCTCCTTATCGCCGATGACGATGTAGCTGGCACCGACCTCGGCCCGCATCCGCTCCACCAGCACGTTGAGGCGGGTGCTATCGGCTCGCTTCACCCCGGCGATGACGCCGGGCTCACGGGCCACCAGCCGCGCCACGTCCAGGGCCTGATCCCCCACCTCCCGGTAGCGCTGCTCGGCGACATAGTAGTAACTGGCCCCGCTCAGCAACACCAGTTGCAACAGACTGACCAGACAGAGCATGAGCAGGAAGCGTCCTTGCAACCCGAGCCTCATGCCTCCTTGTCGCCTCGCAACAAGTCGAGCAGCAGACTGCCATCGCGCAAGGCCTTGTGCACCTGCACCGAGGTGGGTTTGGTGGGATCTTCGTAAAAGTGGGTGGATTCGATCTGCAGGCGTACCAGGTACTCGGCGGGCAACTGGCTTGCCAGGGACTGGTGCAGCATGGGGAAGAGCAATCGATCGGCCCGGGTGATCTCTCCCCCGAGCAGCAGCTTGCCCGGGTTGAGCAGGCAGATGAGGTTCGCCAGTACCCGGGAGAGGCGGCCCGCTGCCTGATGCAGGATGTCCTGACACAGGCTGTTGCCGGCCAGCGCCAGCTCGCACAGCTCGCGGATGGTGACGCTTTCGGGCAGATCGAACTCCTGCATCCGTTCGCGCAGCTCCCGATATTGCGCCTCCAGCGCCTGATTGGTCACCAGGGTGCAGGCGCAGCCGAAGCCACCGCAGTAGCAGCGCTGGCCATAGGGTTCGAGCTGCAGGTGGCTGAGATCCCCGAGCAGAGCCGACTCGCTCTCGATGAGCTGGCCATTGACCACCATGCCGACCCCGATGTCGTTGTGCACGAACACCAGCACCGCATCCGAGCAGTTCCTGGCGGCGCCCCACTCCCGCTCGGCCTGGATCCAGGTGCGCACGTCGCCGCTCACCAGCACGGGTACCGAGAAGGCCTCCTGCAGGGTGGGACCGAGGGGCCAGTTGCGCAGATCGTAATAGGGAAAATGCTTGACCATGCCGGAGTGGCGCTCCACCTGGCCGGGCAGGCAGAGGGCGATGCAGGCCAGACGCAGCGCCTTCTTGGGCAAAAAGCCCTCGATGGCCCGCACCAGGCTGGCCAGCAGCTCGGCACGCTCCGCCTCGTTGAAGACATGGCGATGGCGCGCCAGGGAGTGACCAGCTAGGTCAAACAGGGCCATGTCCACATAGCCGCGCCCCAGACGCATGGAGAGAAACTGGAAGCGGCGCTCGTTGATGCGCAGCAGGGTCTGGCGACGGCCACGCCCCACCGAGCTCTCGCCGCAGGTGACCACCAGGCCGCCGTCCAGCAGCTCGCGGGTGATCTTGGTGATGCTGGCCGGTGAGAGGCCGGTCAGACGGGACAGATCGGTACGGGACAGCTCCTTGTGCTCCTCCAGGCTGGCATAGACCAGGCCGTAGTTGAGCTGACGGATCAAATCGATACTGCCTTTCACGATCTCATTCATAGGGTTGGGGCTAACGAAAGGAACGAATGGCGCGATTTTCACACATTCTGCGCCGATCCCCAAATTTGCCGTCTGGAAATCCTGTCCAGACGGCAAAAATGTGATTAGTAACGGAAGCGGGAGACGAGTTGGCGCAATTTGTCACCCGTGCCTGCCAGGGCGCGGGTGGTGGTGCTGGACTCCCCGGACGCCTCGGTCAGCTCGCTGACGATCTGCTGGATGGCCACCAGGTTCTTGTTGATCTCCTCGGAGACCGCGTGCTGCTCCTCGGCGGCCGTGGCGATCTGGATGTTCATGTCGTTGATGGTGCCGACCGCCGCCACCATGCTGTCCAGGGAGCTGGCGATGTGGCTCGCCTCCTGCACCGTCTCCTGGCTGCGTGCCTCGCTGGCCTGCATCACCTCCACCGCCTGCTTCACCCCGCCCTGCAGGCGCTGGAGCATCTCGTTGATCTCCTTGGTGCTCTGCTGGGTACGGCCTGCGAGGGATCGCACCTCGTCCGCCACCACCGCAAAGCCGCGCCCCTGCTCGCCCGCCCGGGCCGCCTCGATGGCGGCGTTGAGAGCCAGCAGGTTGGTCTGATCGGCGATGCCGCGAATGACCTCCACCACGGAGCCTATCTTGCCGGTCTCGTGGGCGAGCTGCTCGATGACCCCGGCCGCCACATGCACTTCGTCCACCAGCCGGTTGATGCTGCCGATGGCGCTGTTCACCACCCCCCGGGCAGCATCGGACTCGCGGGCCGCATCGCTGGTGGCGCTGGCGGCGTTGGAAGCACTCGCCGCCACCTCCTGGGCGGTGGAACTCATCTCGGTTACCGCGGTCACCACCTGATCCGTCTCCTTGCCGTGGCCCTGCATCTGTCTGTCCGCATGTTCGCTCAGGCTATGCAGCCGATCCACGGCCCCCAGCAACTGGTGACTGGTTTCCCCCACCTGGCTCACCACCGACTGGATCCGCTCGACGAAGCGGTTGAAGGCGGCGGCCAGCTGCCCCACCTCGTCCTTGCTCTGCACCTTGAGGCGCTGGGTCAGATCCCCGTCCCCGTCGGCGATGTCGTTGAGTGCGGCAACCGCATCCGCCAGCGGGCGGGTGACCCGGTTGCCGATCACCACGGTGGCCGCCAGGGTCACCCCCAGGATCACCAGGATGAACAGCACCCCGGTTTTCAGGGAGCCATACATGGCCTCCTCCCGCTCGCTGCGCAGGGTGGCCAGCTCGTTGTCGATGTCGTCGATGTAGAAGCCCGTGCCCACGACCCACTGATATTTGTCGAGCACCAGGTTGAAGGAGAGCTTGGGGGCATCCCGCCCGATAGAAGGCTTGTTGGTCCAGTACTCCGAGAAGCCATCTCCTTCCCGCGCCGACTTGATGATCCCCTGAATGAGGAAGGCACCCTTGGTATCCTTGTCCTGCCAGCGGTTCTTCCCCTCCATCTCGGGCCGGGTCGGCAGCAGCACGGTATTGCCCTGATAGTCATAGACGAAGAAGTAGCCGTCGCTGCCATAGCGCAGCGGCCGCAATATCTCCTTCACCTGCTGGCGCACTTCGGGGCTGTCAGGCTTGCCGTAGCTGCCCTCAATGGCCGTCTTGGCCAGCATCAGATAACTGCTGAGCAGCGCCTTGCGCTCCTTGATCGCCCTCTCCCGCGCCACCACCAGATCCGACTCCAGATCGCTCCTGGCCACCAGGTAGTTGCTGAGATTGACCACCAGGGCCATCAGCAGCACGGGGATGGCCCCCAGTAACAGGATCTTCTGCTTAAGTGTCATTGTGTCACCCTTTGTGCTGTGTTCATTGCTGCATGATGTCTGCCTAAACGGCATGGGAAGCTGGCCGAAAGGGAAGTGCGTTCGCTACAATCCCGCCACCTTTCATTATCGACCAGATGAGCTGACTCATGAACCTATGTCCTTGCGGTTCCTCTCTTTTTCTTGCCAAGTGCTGCGGTGTACTCCACGCAGGTCAGCCCGCCGCCACCCCGGAGCAGCTGATGCGATCCCGCTACAGCGCCTTCGTGCTGGGATTGGGAGAATATCTGGTACACAGCTGGCACCCGGACTATCTGAACGGGTTGACCGCGGCCGACCTCTCATCGACCGACACCCGCTGGGATGGCCTCGAGATCCTCGCCAGCCAGGGCGGCCCCGATGACACCCTCGGCATGGTGGAATTCAAGGCCTGGTTCCTTGAGGGGGACGAACGTCACTGCCTCCATGAGCGCTCCCGCTTCGTGCGCCATCAGGGGCGCTGGGTCTACACCGACGGCGAGCAGGATCCGGCGCAGCTGCGGGTCGGGCGAAACGACCCCTGCCCCTGTGGCAGCGGCAAGAAGTTCAAGAAGTGCTGCGGCTGAGGTTTCCCCTACGCCGCCCTCTGGCCAGCCCCCGGGCTGGCCTTCTTTTCCCCGCCATGCTTCCCCCTGCCCGCCTCGACGGTGACGTGAGGTTCATCACATTTCGCTCATCGCCCCACATTTAATGAGCGTTTACGAACATTAATTTGGCCCATATCAAACATTTTACGTCGTGAAGGCGCCACACTGGCCTCATCTGGAAGAGATGAGACGGGCAAGAATGAAAAGAATCACCACACAAGTCGTCATCATAGGGGGGGGCGCCACCGGCGCCGGCATCATGCGCGATTGCGCACTGCGCGGCATCGACTGCATCCTGCTTGAGCGGGACGACATCGCCGCCGGCACCACGGGGCGCAACCATGGCCTGCTCCACTCCGGCGCCCGCTACGCGGTGACGGATCAGGAGTCCGCCCGCGAATGCATTCAGGAGAACCGCATCCTCAAGCGGATCGCCAGCCACTGCGTCGAGGACACCGGCGGCCTCTTCATCACCCTGCCGGAAGATGACATCCATTTTCAAAATACCTTCATGGATGCCTGCGCCCTGGCGGGCATCGACGCCCGCCAGCTGGATCCCGCCGAGGCGCTGCGCCTCGAGCCCAACGTCAACCCGGCGCTGATCGGTGCCATCCAGGTGCCGGACGGCACGGTCGATCCCTTCCGTCTGGCTGCCGCCAACGTGCTGGACGCGAAAGAGCACGGCGCCCGCATCTTCACCCACAGCAAGGTGCTGGGGTTGCTGCGCAACCAAGACAGAGTGCACGGGGTCAAGGCCATCAACACCCGCACTGGCGAAGCGTTCGAGGTGGAGTGCCAGGAGGTGATCAACGCCGCCGGCATCTGGGGCCAGCAGATCTGCGAGTACGCCGACCTCGGCATCCGCATGTTCCCCGCCAAGGGTTCCCTGCTCATCATGGATTACCGCATCAACCAGCTGGTGCTCAACCGCTGCCGCAAACCGGCGGACGCGGACATTCTGGTGCCGGGCGATACCATCTCCCTCATCGGCACCACGTCGAGTCGCATCGATTACCACAAGATTGACCAGCTCACCGTCGAGCCCGAAGAAGTGGAGGTGCTGCTGCGCGAGGGGATAAAACTGGCCCCCATCATGGCCCGCACCCGTCTGCTGCGCGCCTACGCCGGCGTTCGCCCGCTGGTGGCGGTGGATGGCGACGAGTCCGGCCGCAACATCAGCCGCGGCATCGTGCTGCTGGATCACAGCGATCGTGACGGCCTCCAGGGGTTCAACACCATCACAGGCGGCAAGCTGATGACCTACCGGCTGATGGCCGAATGGGCCACCGACTTGCTTGCCAAAAAGCTTGGCAACAGCAAGCCCTGCCGCACCGCCGAGCTGAGCCTGCCCGGCTCGCGGGATCCGGAGAAGGTCTCCGCCCCCGGCCTCTCGGTACCCGCCGAAGGCTCGGCCCAGTACCGCCACGGCGAGCGGGTCATCGCCTTTTTCCGCGACAACCCCAAGGCCAACGCCCTCATCTGCGAGTGCGAGATGGTGACCGCGGGTGAGATTGAATATGCCCTGCGGGAGCTCGACGTGGACAACCTGGTGGACTTGCGCCGCCGCACCCGCCTCGGCATGGGCCCCTGTCAGGGGGAGCTGTGCGCCTATCGCGCCGCCGGCCTGATGCAGGAGTATGGCAAGGCGGACGGTCGTCAGGCCTGCGTCATGCTGCGCCAGTTCCTGGAGGAGCGCTACAAGGGCACCCGGCCGGTGCTCTGGGGCGATGCCCTGCGCGAAGCCGAATTTACCTACTGGATCTACGAGGGGCTGTTCGGCCTTGGCGAGTGGACGGCCCCCCACCTGGTGGCCGAGCCACCCTTCCCGCTCGATGCCAGCACCGCCAATTCCACCAAGGAGCGCAGCCATGAAATTTGACAGCATCGTGATCGGCGGCGGCATGGCGGGCCTCTCCGCAGCCCTGCGTCTCGCCGAGGCCGGCCAGAAGACCCTGCTGATGGCCTCCGGCCAGAGCGCCCTGCACTTCTCCTCCGGCTCGGTGGATCTGCTGGAGAGCGAGGGAGATCCCCGCGCCGCCCTGCCCGCCTTTATGGCGGCCCATCCGGATCACCCCTACAGCAAAGTAGGCATGCAGAATATCGAGGGGAGTCTGGCCGATCTGCAACGCCACTGCGCAGAAGAGGGGCTGCCCCTGATGCGCCAGGAGCGCAACCACCAGCGGCTGACCCCCATCGGCACCCTCAAAGCCACCTGGCTCTCCCCCGACACTTGCGCCTGCATGACCGATGCCCCCGCCCCGGACGCCATCCTGCTCGCCACCCTGGAGGGATTTCGCGATTTTCACCCGGCGCTCGCGGCGGCGAATCTCGCGACCCACGCCCGCTTTGCCCACAGCCGCATCCTGACCGGGGAAATTCGCCTGCCCCAGCTGGCCGAGTTCAGCCGCAATCCCCACGAGTTTCGCTCCGCCGACATCGCCCGCCTGTTCGACAAGCAGGGGCCTGGCCAGCAGGACCTGCTGGCGGATCTGGCCCGCGAGATCAGCCGCATGGTGCAGGGATGCGGCGTGCCTGGCTGTCGCCATATCGTGCTGCCCGCCTGCCTGTCGCTGGGGCTGGTCGGCCCGCGTCTGAGCGAGCTGGAACGGCGCACCGGCTGCACCATCAAGGAGGTGGCTACCATGCCGCCGTCCCTCATCGGCATGCGGATGCAGGAGGCCCTCAAGCGCCGCTTCATGGCCCTTGGCGGCACCTTCCTCACCAGCGAGCGGGTGCTGGGCGCTCGCTATGACGGCGACAAGGTGATCGGGGTGCACAGCCAGCACGGGGAGGATCAGCTGTTCGAGGCGGACCACTTCGTGCTCGCCTCCGGCAGCTTCTTCAGCCGCGGACTGGAGTCGCGCCTCGGGGGCATTCGTGAACCCATCTTCGATGCCGACGTACTGAGCCTTGCCGAGCGCGACGCCTGGGCCGGCCGCCGCCTGTTCGACCACCACCCCTTCATGGGCTTCGGGGTCAAGACCGACGAGCGGCTGCGGGTGCTGCGCGGCGGCAGGCCCCTCACCAACCTTTACGGCGCCGGCAGCGTGCTCGCGCACTATGACCCCATTAAAGAAGGTTCCGGCTCCGGCGTGGCTGTTGCCACCGGCTGGCAAGCCGCTGGCCATATTCTGGCGGAGGGCTGAGATGAATCACATATTCCCACTCCAACGACACGGCGTGCTGGCCCACGACGATGCCCAATCCATGGCGGGCTCTGGCTCAGGTGTCGCGATCGCCACCGGCTGGCAGGCCGCCGGTCACATTTTGAGTTCAGCCCAATGATGATTTCGCCCCATATCCCGTGCCTTCACACCCAACGGGAGGAGAACTGACATGCTACTGGATCATGCCAACCAGACTTTCGATCAGTGCATCAAATGCACCGTCTGTACCGCCTACTGCCCGGTGGCCAAGGCCAACCCGGCCTACCCCGGCCCCAAGCAGGCGGGCCCGGATGGGGAGCGGCTGCGCATCAAGAGTCCCGAGCTCTTTGACAGCGCCCTCAAGCACTGTACCAACTGCAAGCGCTGCGAAGTGGCTTGCCCGAGCGGGGTGCGCATCGGCGACATCATCGCCAAGGCCAAGCACCAGTACAGCGGCTTCAAACCGGGGATCCGCGAGTTCGTGCTCTCCCACACGGATCTGATGGGCAGCATGTCCACCCTGATGGCCCCGGTGGTCAACTTCACCACCGGCCTCAAGCCGATGAAGCAGGTGCTGGACAAGGCGCTGGGGGTCTCCTCCCACCGGGACTTGCCCAAATATTCACAAGGCACCTTCCGCGGCTGGTACAAGAAGCAGAAAACGACTCAGGCCCGCTTTGCGCGCCAGATCGCCTACTTCCACGGTTGCTATGTGAACTACAACCACCCGCAACTCGGCAAAGAGCTGGTGCAGGTGCTCAACGCCATGAACATCGGTGTCCAGCTGCTTGCGCGGGAGAAGTGCTGCGGCGTGCCGCTGATTGCCAACGGCTTCATGGACAAGGCCAGGCAGCAGGCGGCCTTCAATATCCAGCAGCTGGAGAACACCCTGCTCGGCAACGAGATGCCGCTCTTGGCCACCTCCTCCACCTGCGGCTTCACCCTGCGGGACGAATATCCCCACCTGCTGGAGCAGGACAACCACAAGGTGCGGGATCGCATCTCCCTGGTGACCCGCTTCCTGTGGAACGAGTTCGATCGGGGCAACAAACCGGCCATGAAGCCCCTCAATCTGCGCATCGCCTACCACACCCCCTGCCACCTGGAGAAGATGGGGGGCGTCATCTACACCCTCGAACTGCTGCGGGCCATCCCCGGCGTCAAGGTGACGGTGCTGGACTCCCAGTGCTGCGGCATCGCCGGCACCTACGGCTTCAAGTCGGAAAACTACGACACCAGCCAGGCCATCGGTCAGGGGCTGTTTGATCAGATAAACCGGCTCAAACCCGATCTGGTCATCACCGACTGCGAGACCTGCAAGTGGCAGATCGAGATGAGCACGGCGTTTCGCTGCGAACACCCGGTGCACCTGCTGGCACGGGCGCTGGCCTGACCGCCATCCCCCGGTCCGCCCATCATCACGGGCACCGGCTTGGAGGCGACACGCCCCGGTCAATGCCTGCGCCCCCTCTGGCCGGCATTGACCGGGATCGGCGCGGCAAGGCCCTGACGCCGCCCGGGCAGCCCGATGGGAGGCCCGGGCGGCGAAACCTTTTGGTTGTTTGAACCACCCACACAGTGAAAAGCAGCAACAACACCCACCCCGTTAAAATCCATCTCCCATTACCACCACCAGGAAATATCAAGCCAGCATATTCAGCCAAAAAAAAGAGCCGGCATTCGCCGGCTCTTTGCATCATCTCACCCCATCAGGGGTGCTGGATGATCAGGCTGTGCTGATCCAGCATGGATTGCAGGATGTCGTGAGAGGAGGAGCCGCTCAGGTTCCAGCCACTCAGATCCACGTCCTTCAGGGTGATCTGCTGGGTGACATTGCCATCCCCCGCCGGGGAGACCGACAGGCTCACGTCACTCAGGCCATTGCCGGTGCTGGTCACCGATGCCTGGAGATGACCCAGCAGGCCATCCACGCTGTTGTCGGTCACCCCCTTGAGCAGGTCCGCCAGATCGATCCTGTCCCCCTCCTGGGGACGGAAGTCGGTGATGGTGTCTATCGCCGGAGAGGCCGTCGTCCCCTCGTCACCACTGCCCCACACGAAGAGATCGCTGCCGGCGCCACCGGTCAGGATGTCGTTGCCCTGACCGCCCCGCAGCACATCATCCCCCATGCCGCCCAGGAGGCGATCATTGCCGGAGGAGCCGAACAGCCAGTCCCCCTGATCCGAGCCCAGCAGATCGTGACCGCTCTGGCTGTGGATGGTGATGGTCTCCGTGGCCGAGCTCAGGGTGCTGCCACCCAGGCTGGATTCGGCACTCAGGGTGAGGGCATGATCCCCCGCCGGCAGATCCTTGAGGTAGATGGGCACGGACTGGTCCATCGGCAGCAACCAGTCGTTGCCATCCGCGTGGCCGACGCTCTGGCCGTGCTCGTCCACCACCTGGGCGTTGCCGAGGTTCTGGATCCGCACCGACAGCTCGCCCGGGGCCGGATTGACCACGCTGGCGCTGAGGTTGAGCGGCACCCAGGCCCCTTGCAGCGCAAGGATATCGTGGGTGCCGACCCCCAATTGGGGATCGTCCGGTTCGGCCGTCACCTGGATGGCAATCTGGGCGCTGTCGGTCAGGACGCCACCGGCACCGGTATTGCCCTGATCCGAGGTGGTGATGCTCAGGTTGTCCAGACCCCAGAAGTCCCTGGCTGGCTCGTAGTGCAGGTTGCCTGCCAGCAGGCCGTTGAGATCATCGAGCGACCCGACCAGGGTCACCACGCTGGTCCCCGCCCCCTGCACCGAGACGGCGCCTGCCGCCCCCAGCAGGGTCAGCACACCGTGCTCCACCCGCAGCACCATGGCGATGGGCGCACTGCCCGCATCCACGTCCTTCACGCTGATCCCGGTGAGCGACAGGGAGCCATCCTCTTTCACCTGCAATGAGCCCGGCACCTGGGTGACAGGGGCATCGTTGACCGGCTCGACCTCGATGGGCAGCACGTCGGTATCGCTCAGGGCGCCACCGCTGCCGGTGTTGCCAAGATCATTGGTCACCATGGTCAGGGCATCCTGGCCATTGAAGTCCTGCTCGCCCTGATAGGTCACGCCCCCTGCGAGCAAGGCATTGATGGCATCCTGGGAACCGCTCAGCACCAGGGTGTTGCTGCCGCTGCCGCTCACCGTCACGCCACTGCCCGCCGCCAGTTCCAGGGTGCCGTGCAGCACGGAGAGGGTGACAGAGAGGGGGCTGTTGCCCGCATCCACATCGCTCACCTGCAGCCCGTGAATGGTGAAGGGCTGATCTTCCTGCGCCACCTGGGGCGTCGTCGGCAGCAGGTTGACGGGGGCATCGTTGACCGGTTGTACCAGGATGGGCAGCACATCGGTGTCACTCAGGGCGCCACCGCTGCCGGTGTTGCCCCGATCGTCCGTCACCATGGTCAAGGCGTCATTGCCATGGAAGTCCGGGTCGCCCTGATAGGTGACGCCGCCCGAGAGCAGGGCATTGAGATCCGCCAGGGTGCCGGTCAGCACCACATCGCCGGTGCCGTTGCCGGTCAGGGTCACGCCGCTCCCAGCCGGCAGGGTCAGGGTGCCGTGCTCCACCGAGAGGCGCACTTCCATGATGCCGTTGCCCGCATCCACGTCCTTGACCTGCAGACCCTGGATGACGAACGGCTCGTCCTCCTGGGCCACCTGGGGATCATCGGGCAGCACGTTGACGGGGGCGTCGTTGACCGGGCTCACATCGAGATGGATGGTGCCGTTCACTTCCGGGCCGAGGGCGCCGTTGTCCAGGCTCTGGGCCGTCACCTTGATCGCCATGGCGCCATTGGCGTCATGGGTCACGAGCTCCACCGCGTCGAGCTTGCCCCCATCCGTGGTGACCTGCCAGCGGCCACCGCCGAGATCCACTACGGTGCCGCTCACCCCGCTCGGCAGGCGGATTTCTGCCCCGTCCGGCACCCCTTCCAGGGTGACGCGCACCTGCTCGGGCCCGTTCTCGTGCACATTGCCGGCATTGCCGCCGGTGGCCTGGGTATCCCGGGTCTCCACCCCCAGGTTCAGGGTGATCACATCCCCTTCGGTGCCGCTCGCCTGCTCCTGCATGTCGGTGATGACCGCATCCCCCACCGGATTGACGGTGACGGTGAAGCCCGCACTGGTTTCAAGGGGCAGGGTCAGCCCCTTGTCCAGGGTGAAGGCGCTCAGGGTCAGATCCACGGTGCCGCTGAAGTCCGCAGGCGGGATCAGGGTCAGCTTGGAGAAGTCGGTGCCCACAGGCACCTGCCACACCCCGCCGCCGTTGTTGACCGCCGGGGCGGACAGGGTGAAGCCATCCGGCACCCCCTTGATCTGCAACCCGACGATCTGCTCGGAGCCATCGTTGTCGATGAGGCTGGCCCCCAGCCCCCCCAGGCTCACGCTGCCATCTTCCTGGCCCGTGACGTTCTGGACCGTGAGGTTGGCAGGATCGTTCACCGGCAGCACCTCGAAGCTCACGTTGCCGCTCCAGCTCCCCCGATCCGTGCCCGTGGTGGCGGTATCGAGAATATCCACCGTCACCGCCAGCGGCACCTTGCCGCTGAAGTGCTCCTTGGGCACGAACACCAGATCCTTGAGGCCATTGGCATCCACCACCAGCGCCTGGACGGGATTGCCGCTGGCATCGAGGAAGTGGCCGTACTGGGCATCGACGGTCACTGTCACCTTCTCTACCGTCTCGAGGCCACCGTCGGCCACAGATGGGCTGATGTCCGCCAGCTTGACCGAGAGATCGAGGTGGATCTCGGTGTCTTCCAGGTTATCCGGCTGACCGTCACCGTTCATGTCCTTCACATTCAGATGCAGCTCAGGCATGCCGTCGGCACCGCCGTTTATATCCACCACTGGCTTCACATCTACACGAACTGTGCTGGAATCTGTCTTGATGTCACCACTCAATGTATCAGTATTGACCACTGTCACACTGATATTGAGGGATCCGGCAAAGTCATTGGGCAAGCCTAGAGTCAATCCTTCCAGTCCAGCCAGTGACGGCGGCACCTTGATCACATATTCGCCGGTTGAAATGTTGTATTCGGCGCCACTGATGGTGACACCATCAGGTAGACCTTTGAGGATAATCGTAACCTCATCGCTACCTTGATCTGCGGCCCCAATATGAATCGCCCCCTTGAGCTGGGCACCAAAATCAACTTGGATATCCTCTTTACCTGTCAGCACCGCATGGTCATCAATATCAACTGTTGCCGCTGGCGTCTTGTCCGTAACCGGGGTATTACCAAAATCGGCACTGGTTTCTAGGCTGACTTTGACATGCTCACTGGGGTCCCCATCCTCACTACGGTCCACCACCATGGCATCAATGCGGATTGGTTCAACCTTTCCAACAAAACCATCCGGTGCATGCAGTTGGAAGTTATTCAAATTACCCGCAGGCACGATCCAGCTACCATTACCATTGTTGATACCGCCGAGCACAACAAACTGATCTCCCATGCCACCATTGAGCACAGGCAAGTTGATCACCAGATAGTCGATCTCTTCGAGGCTGGACAGATCGATATCGTGGGTAAATTCAAAACGACCGGAGAGATCAATATCACTCCCCCCATGGCCCACAAGATCGCCACCCGTTTGACTCAAGACGCCGTTCGGTTCCACCACTGCCTGGATATCCACATGCAGATTGCCGACTATGGTGTCCTGAGCCGTAGCCGTTGGCGTTCCATCTGGGTTTTTGTCTATATCATATTGAGTGATGGTCACATGGCTCTGGATATTGGTGTCCCTGTCGCTGTCTTCCGGGGCCCGCACCAGCAGTTGGCCACCACTGAGCAGGCTCTGCAGATCCGCATCGCTCAACTCCACGACACCGCCGTTCACGCTGAGCTGGGTTTCGACACCGCCCACGCTTATCCAGATCTGGTAGCCGGGCTCGATGCCGGAGAGGCTGAGGTGAGTGACATGCTCGGCGCTGTCGCTGAGATCCGGTTGCCAGTTCAGCACCACGAACTCGTCTTCTAGGCCATGACTGGTCTTGGCGTAGTCACCGGCGTCGATGGCTGGCTCCACCTTGATGGTGAGCGGCACGTCGAAGCTCTTGTGATCCCCGTCGTTCTCGGTCACCACTACGTGGCCGATCAGGTGAATATCGGCGGTGCTGTTGGGCGGCGGCTGGATCTGCAGGTTGCCGAGATCTGACACATTGACCTGATAGAGGGGCTTGCCGTCTTTGAGCCCAGCAAAGGTCAGGGTCAGCTCGTTGCCACTGCCATCGAATACTTTGGCTCCTTCCGGCAAGCCTTCCAGCACCAGGTTGAGGCTTTCTGAGCCGTCCCCCGTCGTCTCCCCCGACTCCAGCTTGAAGTCCAGTGGAGCCTTGCCATCTTCGGCGATGGTGATGCTGTAACCGCCACCACTCTGGGTCCAGCCGGTGCTGTTCAGATCGAAGTGCGGGGCGTCCACCACCCCCACCAGATCCACGTGCAGGCTCTGGGAGCCGGTCTCCTTCTCGTTGACCACGGTATGGGGCTGGCCATTGGCATCGGTCAGGGTGGCCGTGTCCTTCACCACCCCCTTGATGGTGAGATCGAAGTCTTTGTTGCTGTCCTTGGGTGGCTGCAGCTGCAGCTCATGGATGCGAGCGTAGGGCACCTCGTAGTAGCCGTTTGTCGCATTAACCTGTTCAGCCCCAAGCCACAACGTGGCACCGGCGGGCAGGCCGCTGATGCGCACGAACAGCTGCTCGGAGCCATCCGTGGTGTCTCCCAGATGGGCGAGCCCAATCTTGCTGCCCAGATCGATCAGGGTATCTTCCTTGCCCTGGATCTCGCGCACCGTCAGCTTGGCGTCGTCCGCCAGCGGGTTTACGTTGACAATCACCTCCAGCGGATCGCCGAGGGCCGTCTCCTTGCCGGTCACCACCGGGGTCTTCTCCGTGCTCACCGGGGTCACAATGAGTTTGATGTCACCGCTGTAGTCCTTGCCGGGCACCACCGTCACCTTGTTGATGTCGCCACCAGCCACCGTATAGAGGCCGTTCGCCCCCGGGGTGAGCACCTTGCCGTTCAGGGTCAGCGTGCCCTGGCCGGACGCCCATTTGATCTGGTAGCTCAGGGTCTCGGAGCCGTCCGTATCGGTGAGACCCGCCTTGACGTTGAGGGCGATGCCGCTGCTGTCCTCGTCCGCGGTGTAGTGCTGGTGCGTGCTGCCCGCATCCCACAGGGGTTTGTCGGCAATGCCTTGCACCGTGATGTCCAGATTGCCGGTCAGCACCGGGGGCTTGCTCCCTTCGGTGACCCCCACCTGCAACTGCACCGGGAAGCGCAGCGCAGCACCTCCGTTGTTGTAGCTCGAGTAGTCGTGGTTCGGCACAAAGGTGACACCGGTGAGCTGGAACTTGTCATCGGTGGTGGCCACCGCCACCATGGCCGCGGGCGGCACCTCATACCAGGTCTTGCCCCCCTGGGTGATGGTGGTCAGTGCGACGCCGTTGAAATAGAAGGTGCCCTGGGCGTTGGCTGGCGCCTGGATAAGCAACTGCTCCACGTGCTCGCCCCGATCGAAATCCCCCACATCCAGGTTAATGGTGATGGGGATCCCCTGGCCCGGATCGCTCGCCCCCGCATCCTCCTGGCCGGTGACTGCGCTCACGGTGAGCTTGCCCGCCTCGTCCCTGATGGTCAGGGTCAGAAGACCGTCGTCGGTATCTCCGTCGCCATCCACCAGGTGGAAGCCTATCTGCTGTACCAGGGTGCTGTTGCTGTGATCGATGCCCGATTTGGCGGTGAAGCTGTAGTCACCCTCGGCATTGATCACCAGGGTGCCGATGATCTGCCCCGTGCCATCTGTCACCGAGATGGTGGTGTTGCCTGTGGCGGCGATGGGGTGCTCGGTGCCATTGATGGTCACCGCTCTCACCACCGCATCATCCGCCCCCTCGCTGGTAGTGGCCAGCAGATCGCCGGTCACTTTCGCCCCTTCATTCAGGGTCTTGCTCGCGTCCACGGCCACCGGCACGTCGTCCTGCACGCTCACATGACCGATCACTTCGGCGCTCAGATCCCCGTCACTGTCCCGTGCCTGCAATGGCAGCTGGATATCCAGCAGATCCTTGCCCTGGACGCTGTGATCCAGGTTGCCGGTCAGCTCGAAGGTGTAGCGGCCGGACACATCCAGGGTCAGCTTGAAGATGAGCTTGCCTGCGCTGTCCTTGCCAAGGTAGACACCCGGCTGGCTGTCTGCCCCTATGGTGACCGCCTTGCCCCCCGACGTCAGGGTATTGAGGGCGTTGAAGCGGGCTACATCCAGTTGCAGGGAAACCACCCGGTCACTCCCGGCGGCGATCGCCACCTGGCCGATGGCAACCTCTCCCGTGCCTGACGGGCTGGTGCCCCCATGCTGGCCACTGCCCCCGTTGAGGTCTGACTCCTTGACGGTCACCCCCTCGATGGCGGTGATCACGGGATCCGCCGCATCGGTGATCACCGCCGTGGTGCTGCCGGTGATCACACTGCCGTCGCTGTCCGTCACCTTCACCGGCAGGCTCAGGTTGAGCTTGTCGTCGGCACCGTGATCCAGGTTGGTGTGTACCGTCACCTGGTAATCGAGGGTTGCCTGGGTGTGGGCTTCGATGCGCCCCGGCACATTGGGCAGGGTCACCGTCAGCACCAGGGTGCCGCTCGCAGTCACTGCCTGGAAGCTGTGGCCGTTGCTGCCCGCCACCTCTTGCCAGGTGAGGGTCTCGCCATTGTGGGTGATGGCCTTGCCACTCCCATCCACGACTTGGCCCGAGAGGGTCAGCCGCACGTCCACCACGGGATCGGAGTCCGCCGTGATGGTCAGGGTGCCGGTGGCATGCTGATCATCGCCGGTCTGGTTGTTGGCGGCGCCATCGAAGCGCCCTTCACTCACCGTCACGCCGGTCAGGGTGAGGGTCGGTTTGTCCCCTTCCGAAATGCGGATGGTGAGGGTACCCGTGGTGCTGTCGTTGTTGCCGCTGCCCTTGTCGCTGTCGACAATATTGAGCTTGAACGGCAGGTCGGTGGCGTTGCCACCGCTCTGGTGAACCCCCTCGAACAGGGTCACCTTGTAGTCAAAGCCGTTGCTGGCGGCGTTGTCCAGCTTGCCCACCAGTTCGACCTGAAGCACCTCGACGCGCTGGCCATTGACTTCCACATAGCCCTTCAGCACCTGGTTGCCCGGGATGCTGGCATCGCCGTCCACCAGCTCGTATTTGACGCTCTGGCCCAGGGCGGTCAGGGCCGGCTGCTCGCTGATGTCGGCAAACGACACCTCGCTCACCCGATCAGAGCCCGCATTGACCTGGAAGTGACCTGTGCCGGTCAGGGTGTTGTGACCGTCGAGCCCACGCTCATCCAGGCTCACCCCGCTGCCCGCCACGAAACCTGGCGCATGGCCGTCCTTGATGGTGAGCGGCAAATCGGTGGAGACCCTGTCTCCGTCCTTGTCGGTCAGGGTGACGGTGAGCGGCAGGTCGAGGGACTCGCTCCCCTGGTGATCCAGCTCGGCCCCCAGGGTCACCCTGGCGGTGACGCTCCAGTTGCCGTTGCTCTCCACCAAATCCAGCTCGGCCCGCAGCACTTCACGGCCGTCCGCGCTGGTCCCCACCAGCTCGCCGTTGGCATCCAGGGTGAAAGTCACCGGGCTGCCGTGGCTGCTGTACTTGCCATCCAGGCTGCCTTGAATGGCTGCGATATCGAACTTGAGGCTGCTCGTGTCGAGCGCATCAGCCCCGTGGCTCACGGTGAAGCTCATGTGGCTCACCACATCCTTCGCCCCCTGGTTCGCCTCCGTCATCTCGGTGCCGGTCACGGCGCTGATGACCGGATTGGCCCCGTCGCCGATGGCCACGCTCAGGGTGGAGGAGACTTTATCTCCGTCACTGTCGGTCAGGGTAAAGCCCGCCTTGAGCAGACTGTCTGCGCTCCCCTGATCCAGCGGCTGGTTCAGGGTGAAGACGTAGTGACCGTTCTGATCCAGCGTCAACGTGAAGACGTTCTGGCCGTTGACGGCGCCGCTGATGCTGTTGCCGCTGATGGTGATGACCACGGGCTGGCCGCCGCTGGTGAGCCCTTGCAGGCCGGGCTGGCTGGCATCGAATGCGATGTTGACCAGAGGATCGGCCCCGGCGGTGATGGCCAGATCCCCGGTGAGGGTCTGGGCTGCGCTCCAGTCGCTGTCCTCCACCAGGGTGAGGGAGACGGGGTCGACCTGGGGCAGCACGCCGTCGGTGATATGGATATTGAGGGTGCCAAGGTTGCTCTTGTCCCCGTCAAAGTCGGTGCCTTGCACCTGCAGCCCCAGGTTGATGCTGTTGGTGCTGACCGGTTGATCCAGCACGCCGTCGAGCGCCACCTGGTACTTGCCATCCAGCCCCAGGGTCACGGTCAGAATAGTCTTGCCGCCCGCATCCAGCAGGGTGATGACGTTGCCGTTGACCTGATAGTGAGTCGGCTGGCCGCCGCTGGTGAGGCCATTCAGGCCGGGCTGGCTCGCCTCGAAGTTGAGCGACACCAGGCGATCGCTGCCCACGCTCACCGGCAACTGGCCATCCAGGGTCTGGCCAGAGGCCCCTTCCTGCAAGGTGACCCCGCTGTCGATGCCAAGGTGGGGATCCACACCGTCGCTGATGGAGACAACCAGATCGGCGCGGGTCTCGTCGCCGTCGATCTCCTTGGCGGAAACGGTGAGCCCGAGGGAGAGCTGGTCGCTGCCCTGATGATCCAGAGGCCCATTGAGGGAGACGGTGACATTGCCGTCGATATCACTGCCATGTTGGCTGGCGGTCAGCTCGGCCTTCAGCACCTCGACCCGCTTGCCATTACCATCCAGGTAATACCCCGTCAGCAGGCGATCGCCGGTGAATTCGAAGGTCAAGGCGTGGCCGTCGCTGCTGATGCCGCTGCCGTTGAGACGGGCCAGGGTTGCACTCTGATCCGCGAAGACGGCACTTGTTGCCACCAAGGGATCGGACTGATGGCCCACCACGAACTGGCTCTGTCCCACCACCGCCGCCGGATTGGTGAAATCATCCTCCGTGAGGCTGATGGGGGCGATGGTGAAGTCCGGTGGTGTGCTGTCCACCAGGTTGACGGTGAGATTGGCGCTCACCCGATCCCCGTCGCTGTCGCGGTACTCCAGAGCAAAGGGCAGGCTCAGGCTATCCTGGCCGTGATCCAGGCTCTGGTTCCAGACGATGCGATAGCTGCCGTCGTTGGCCAGGGTCAGGGTGAAGACGGTCACGCCCCCCGCGCTGGCGGTGAGGGTCTGGCCGCTGACCTGGTAGGCGAGCGCCGTCCCGTGGCTGGTCAGGCCAAGCTGATTGAGGGCACCTTGATCGGCGGCAAAACTCACCTGCAGGTTGCCATCAAGCCCGGCTCCGGTGTGCAGGGATCCGGTGGCACTCACCGGCCCCTTGGCGAGATCCGCCTCGGAGAGGGTCAGGGTATCGCTCTGACCGATGAGGGGAGCCCCGTCGATCACCCGGTTGCCCGCCAGATCCGTCACCTCGGCGCGTACCTCGTAGGGGCCCTGGATGCTGGAGAGATCCAGGCCTCCCAGTTGCCAGCGGCCGTCACTGCCCACCAGGGCACTGCCGTTGAAGAGGGTCTGGCCATTCTGGCCAATCAGGGTGATGGTCACCCGCTGCCCCGCCTCCACGTCCGTGGTACTGCCGCTCAGGGTGACCTTGTCATGGCCGAGAATGCTGTCGGTATCGAGATCGTCGATGTCGATGGCGGCACGGGTATCCACCGTCACCGTCAGGGTGTCGCTGGCCCGGTTGCCCGCGATGTCCACCGCATCGACGCGAAAATCATGGGCGCCATCGGCCAGGGTATCGGGGATCTGATATTGCCAGTTGCCGTTGCCATCCACGGTGAGCACGGCCATCACCTTGCCTTCCAGGGTCAGGGTAACGGTAGCGCCAGGCTCCCCCTTCCCTTGCAGCAGCGGTGTGGTGTCGCGGGTCAGGTCATCGGTCTGGCTGGTGCCGGTGTCGCTCTCGTCCGCCAAATCCAGAGTAATGGTGGTGATGGTGTCGAGCAGGGTCTGGCCGGTGTCGCTGGCCCGGTTGCCAGCCGCATCCTGGGTATCGGCCTGGATGGTCAGGGGGCCGTCCACCAGCTTGCCGGTGACGTCGCCGAAGTTTGCCTCCCAGACGAAGCCGGGCAGCACCACTGTGGTGGTGGTCAGGCGGTTGCCATCCTGATCTATCAGGGTGACGGTGACGGTCTGGCCGACTTCCACATCCTCGACAAAGCCGCGGATGATGACGCCGGTCGCCTCGTCGGCATTGATGATGTTGTCGTCGGTCTGGGGCTCTGTGATGGTGATGGCCGCCAGCAGATCCTGATCTTCGGCATAGAGCAGCTCGTCGCCCGGCTGACGCGCCTCATGACCGGTGTCAAACCCCGCCTCGGCCAGGGTGTACTCACTGTTGAGATCTACCACCACGAAACCGCCGGCGCTGGAGCCGACCACGCCACCAGTGGTACCGGCCCCGGCGTTGCCCGCCGCCGTCTCTTCAAACAATTTGGTCGGGTCTGCCCCCTGGCGGATCGCCTCCTGGAGGCTCGCCAGCTCGGCATCGGCACCGGCGGGCAGTGCCGCCTCGGGCTGGGTGGGCTCGGTGCGTTCGCTGCCCGCCTCCGCCAGCTCCACCTGTCCGTCGGATTCGGTGAGCAGGCGCATCCCGGGCTCCAGTTGCATGCCAGGGGTGGCACGGCGCAAAGAGCCGTCCGCATCCATCACAAACACAGCGCCCTCCACCTTGGCAATAAGAGTCGGTTTATCGATTCGCAGCTCGGCCATATATCCTCCAACGGGTAAACACAGACTTCCCAGCACATGAAGCGTAAAGGGAAAGTCTCCGTGACAGGCGGCTATTTTACCGTCAATCACCCCCTATAACCCTTCGTCATTTTCGAAAATATCGAAAGTAAATGCCGCCAACCGTCCTATTAAATTCAATAACACGCTACCAGGCCGCGAATATGCTGGAATAAAGCCCTTAATTTCTCTTTTATAAAAATAGATGGCTCTCTTGGCACCCATTTCTACGACAGCTTCTGTCACAGGCCCCTTGACAGGGGCCATGGGGATGGAAAACCGAAGCATCGCCCCTCCTTTTTCAAGCCAAAAATTGAATTTAAATTCAATAAAATCGGTTCACTCTCTCCCGTCATGCGCTGTATCTGCCCGCAGCCTCTTGCCCTGCTCCCCTCGCCAGCATGATGAACATCGTTTTTACCTATTTTCATCAAAAGAGAACGGGTGGAAATAACCCTCGGATGAGGTTCAATAATTCCACCTGGATCGCACTTCTGGCATCCCTCCATCCCCTCAATTGATCTAGCGCAACTCTCACGGGGATAAATGATTATCCATTTTACCCATTTGGTATTATTCCCCCGAGCAATTGCATAAACACCGATTTATATGCAGCCATAACAATGGATCGGCCTGCCATGCCCGTCGATGATGAGCACAGATGTCCACACCAAGATGGAACGGTCAGGCCCGACATGGACTTTTTATCTGGGAGTGATGACCGTGGGTTCATATGACAAGCTATTTCGACCAGGGCTGGCGGCCCTGCTGCTGACCGCCCTGCTGGGTACAGGCAGTCTGGCACAGGCAGACGACAGTGCCCCCAAGGGCAAGATCGAGGCGCGCAGCGAGCTGTTCGCCAAGGATCACGCCGATCAGTTCACCAGTTGGAAAGGCACCAGCGAGAGCCGCGAGCGCACCGACGCCCTGGCGGAAGATCCGCAGATGGTGGTGCTCTGGGCCGGCTACCCCTTCTCCAAGGATTACAACAAGCCGCGCGGCCACTTCTATGCGCTGACCGACGTGCGGGAAACCCTGCGTACCGGCGCCCCCAAGACCGCCGAAGACGGTCCGCTGCCCATGGCCTGCTGGAGCTGCAAAGGCCCGGACGTGGCCCGCGTCATCGACGAGAAGGGTGAGGATGGCTACTTCAAGGGGATGTGGGCAAAAGGCGGACCTGAAATCGTCAACACCATCGGCTGCGCCGACTGCCACGACACCGCCTCGAAAGAGTTCAAGGCAGGCAAGCCTGCCCTGCACCTCTCCCGTCCCTATGCCGACCGGGCCATGACCGCCATCGGCAAGCCGTTCAAGGAACAGGGGCGCTTCGATCAGCAGTCCCAGGTGTGCGGCCAGTGCCACGTGGAGTACTACTTCAGCGGCCCCACCAAGGCGGTGAAATTCCCCTGGGACAAGGGTACGACTGTTGAGCAGATGGAGCAGTATTACGATGAAATAGGCTTCGCCGACTGGACGCACGCCCTCTCCAAAACACCGATGCTGAAAGCCCAGCACCCCGAGTACGAGACCTGGCGCGCCGGCATTCACGGCCAGAACAACGTCGCCTGCGTCGACTGCCACATGCCCAAGGTGCAGAACGAGCAAGGCAAGGTCTACACGGATCACAAGGTAGGCAACCCCTACGATCGCTTCGATCAGACCTGCCGCAACTGCCACACCCAGAGCAAGGAGATGCTGCAAGGGGTGGTCAAGCAGCGCAAGGACGCCGTCACCGAAATCAAGCTCAAAGTCGAGAAGCAGCTGGTGCACGCCCACTTTGAAGCCAAGGCCGCCTGGGATGCCGGCGCCACCGAGGCCGAGATGAAGGACATTCTGCAAGACATCCGTCACGCCCAATGGCGCTGGGACTTCTCCATCGCCTCCCACGGGGTGCAGATGCACGCCCCGGAAGTGGCGCTGCGCATGCTGGGAACCGCCCTGGACAAGGCCGCCGACGCCCGCACCAAGCTGGCACGCCTGCTGGCCGCCAAGGGGATCAGCCACGAGATCGCCATTCCTGACATCTCCAGCAAGGAGAAGGCCCAGGCCGCTCTTGGCATGGACATGAAGCAGATGAACAGCGACAAGGCCCAGTTCCTCAAGACCACTGTCCCCGCCTGGGATGCCGAGGCCAAAGCGGCCGGACGGCTCGCACAATGACGAGGCATGCGGGCCCGCAGTGTCGGGCCCGCAGCCGGATGGAGGCTTCCTATGGGTGATTTAACAATGGATTTCTTACGACTGATGCTGATGGCAGCCATGCTGCTCACCAGCCTGCAGGGCCAGGCGGCCGATGCGGCAACCGCCCCGGCACCGACTACACATGAAGTGGAATTTCTGCGCAGTGCCGACAAGGCCTGCACCGACTGCCACAAGGAGCAGGTCGAAGGCATGCACGGCAAGCACGGCCAGGCGACCAACCCCAACAACCTGGCGCCGGTCACCTGCACCAACTGCCACGGTCAGCCCTCCCCCCAACACCGGGAAGGGGTCAAGGACGTGATGCGCTTTAGCGACAGCTTCAAGGACAAACAGAGTACCGAGCGCTACCCCATCGCCGAGCAGAACGGGGTCTGCATGAGCTGTCACGAGCCCAAAGTGCTGCGCGAGGCGCTCTGGGCCCACGACGTGCACGCCACCAAGCTCACCTGCACCAGCTGCCACCAGTTGCACCCGGCCAAGGAGCCCATGGTAGCGATCCCGGAGAAGTCCCGCATCAAGCTCTGCGTCGACTGCCACAGCAAGCAGCATGAGGCCGTCAAGGCGGCCAAGGCGAACACCACCTCGGGCAAGGAGGCACCATGAGCTGCTCTCGCCGTCACTTCATGGCGGGGATGAGCGCGGGGGCCCTCATCATGATGACGGGGGCTGCTCGTGCCAACACCCGCTCCCTTGCCACCCCCCTCGCCCACAGCCAGACCATCGACGGGGTACGCTTTGGCATGCTCCACGACGAGACGACCTGCATCGGCTGTACCGCCTGCATGGATGCCTGCCGGGAGGTGAATCAGGTGCCAGAGGGGGTCTCGCGCCTCGAGATCATCCGCTCCGGCCCCATCGGCGCCTTCCCTGATGCCGAGTACCACTTCTTTCGCAAGTCCTGCCAGCACTGCGACAACGCACCCTGCGTCCACGTCTGCCCCACCGGTGCCTCCCATATCCGCAAGGAGGATGGCATCGTCGACGTCAACCCGGATCTCTGCGTCGGCTGCATGTACTGTCTGGCCGCCTGCCCCTATCAGGTGCGCTTTATCAACCCTGTGACCAAGGTGGCCGACAAGTGCGACTTTTGCCGCAAGACCAACCTAGCGGCGGGCAAGGAGCCGGCGTGCGTGGAATCCTGCCCCACCAAGGCGCTGGTGTTCGGCAATCTGGATGACCCGGACAGCCCCATCGCCAAACGGCTGGTAAAGGAGACCACCTATCGCTACAAGCAGGCACTCGGCACCTCGCCCAAGATGTACCGCGTGCCCAAAGGGGAGATAAAGTCATGACCATGCAAGAGGCGTTTCACTTCCCTTCCCTCGTGTGGGGATTTGTCCGATCGCCATCTACCGCAGTAACAGAAGGAGGAATGGATCATGTTGCATGACGCATTTCACTTCTCCTCGCTGGTGTGGGACTGGCCGATCGCCATCTATCTCTTTCTGCTCGGCATCTCCGCCGGGGCCACCACCCTCTCGGTGCTGCTGCGCCGCAAGGGAGCCGGCAGCGAGAGCGGCATCATCAAGGCGACTGCCATTCTGGCGCCGGTGAGCGTAGTGCTGGGGTTACTGATCCTCATCTTCCACCTGGCCCGTCCCTGGACCTTCTGGAAGCTGATGTTCCACTACCAGTTCGACTCCGTGATGTCGATGGGGGTCATGCTGTTCCAGGTCTACATGGCGGTGCTGTTCGCCTGGCTGGCGGTGGTGTTTCGCTCCGAGATCGAGACATTGCGCAGTCACCTGCTGCAAGAGAAGTTCGCCTTTGTAGATGATCTCATCGCTTGGCTTGCCCGCATCGAGCGGCTGCTGGCGCCACTCTTGCTGCTGCTCGCCGTGCTCTTGGGGGCCTACACCGGCTTTCTGCTGTCGGCGCTCAAAACTTATCCGCTGTTGAACAACCCGGTGTTGCCGGTGCTGTTCCTCATCTCTGGCGTCAGCTCCGGCATCGCCTCCACCATCTTGCTGGCGGTCACCCTGTTCAAGGAGAACCATCACAGCCAGGGGGTGAGCTTTGTCCACCGCTTCGAGCGGCCGGTGCTGGCGGTGGAGGTGTTGCTGCTGGTCTGCTTCTTTACCGGCCTCTACTTCGGTGGCGGCCAGAAGGAGGCAGCCATGTGGGCAGCCATCGGCAGCGGCTTCTGGGCTCAGGTGTTCTGGCTCGGGGTGGTGGGGATCGGCATGCTGCTGCCCCAGTTGCTGGCCCTGCTGGCCCCCGCACCGCTGCGGGCCAAAAACGGCTATCTGGTGATGGTCTGCAGCCTGACCCTGGTGGGGATCCTGCTGCTGCGCTACTTCGTGCTCTATGCCGGCCAGATGACAGTCGTATAACGGTATGATCACCAGCGCCAGCCACCCTCGGGTGACTGGCGCTTATTTGTTGCGATGAGTTGTTGCGATTGATTGTTGCCAGAAATGTGGATGTTATCCCCCAGCGCCGGTACGGTGCAGACGCTGCGGCATAACATAGACGAATGATTGACTGGAGGTTGTGTGCTGGCGGAGCTCGGCTATCTCTCACTGTTGCTGGCGACCGGGCTCGCCCTGCTGCAAGGGCTGCTGCCCTGGCTGGGACTGCGGCTCGCCTCACGCCCGCTGCTGGGCTGCGCATCACCGCTGGCCCTCCTGGTCGCGCTCCTGCTCGGGGCCGCCCTGCTGCTGCTCGCCAGCTGTTTTGGCTTCGATGACTTCACCCTGGTCTATGTGGCCCAGCACGCCAACAGCGCCCTGCCCCTTGGCTTCAAGCTGGCGGCCGTGTGGGGCGGCCACGAGGGCTCCATGCTGTTCTTCGTCTTTGCGCTGGGACTGTGGGGCGCTTTGGTAGCTCTTTGCTCCAGGCGGGTCGATCCGCTGATCCGCACCCGGGTATTGGCCATCATGGGGCTGATCGTCGGGCTGTTCGGCCTCTATACCCTGATCTTCTCCAGCCCGTTTGACCGCCAGTTCCCGGGGCCGCTGGAGGGGCGCGATCTCAACCCCATGCTGCAAGACATCGGCCTCATCATTCACCCCCCCCTGCTCTATCTCGGTTACGTCGGCTTTGCGGTCAACTTCGCCTTCGCCATGGCGGCGCTGCACTCGGGTCGGCTCGATGGCGCCGTGGCCCACTGGAGCCGCCCCTGGGCGCTCGGCTCCTGGGTCTTTCTCACCGCCGGCATCGTGCTGGGTTCCTGGTGGGCCTATTACGAGCTCGGCTGGGGCGGCTGGTGGTTCTGGGATCCGGTAGAAAACGCCTCCCTCTTGCCCTGGCTGCTCGGCACCGCCCTGCTGCACGCCCTGGTGGTGTGCGAGAAGCGCGGGGCTTACGGCCACGCCGTGCTGCTGCTCTCCATCTTTACCTTTTCGCTCAGCCTGCTCGGCACCTTCGTGGTGCGCTCCGGGGTGCTCACCTCGGTACACGCCTTTGCGGTGGACCCCAGCCGCGGCCTCACCCTCTTGTTGCTGCTCGGTTTGCTATTGACCTGCGCCCTCACCCTGTTTGCTCTGCGGGCGGACATTCGCGCTCCCTATGCCCGCTTTGGCTTGCTGTCAAAAGAGGGGCTGCTCGGCGCCGCCATCCTGCTGCTTTGCGTGGCCTGCGCCAGCGTGCTGCTCGGCACCTTCTACCCCATGGTGTTCCAGTCGCTTCATCTGGGTTCGCTCTCGGTGGGCGCCCCCTATTTCAATACCATCTTCGTGCCGCTAGCCCTCTGCCTGATGACGCTGATGACCCAGCTGCCGCGCCTGCGCTGGCAGCATCTGGCAGCCCAGCGCCGCATCAAGGTGCTGCACCCATGCCTGTTCGGCCTGCTGGGAGGAGCCTTGCTGAGCCTCGCCTATCCCGAGCCGCTGCGGGCAAGCTGGCTGGGGCTTGCGGCCAACGTGCTGAGCCTCTGGCTGATGGCCAGCCTGCTGCTCCCGCTCTTGCAACCGACGTCGCGGCGCGAGCTCACCCTCAATCGGTTCGGTAGCCTGCTGGCCCATCTCGGGGTAGCGGTGTGTGCCCTAGGCATCGCGCAGGTGAGTCACCACAGTCAGGAGGGGGGCGCCGTACTCGCCGCAGGCCAGCCCTATCGGCTCGGCGCCTTCGAGTTTCGCTATGAGGGGAGCGAGCCGATCATCGGCCCCAACTACACCGCCGAGCGCATCACTCTCAGCGTGCATAAGAGCGGTAAAGAGGTGGCACGGCTGACGCCGGAGCGGCGCCACTACAGCGTGCGCACCATGAACATGAACGAACCGGGCATCGCGTGGGGAATGCTCGGCGATCTCTACGTGGTGCTTGGCGAGAAGATGAGACCCGGCGCCTATGCCATGCGGCTGCACTACAAGCCGCTGGTGCGCTGGATCTGGCTCGGTGGCCTGTTGATGATGACGGGCGGCGCCCTGCGTCTGCTCGCCCGCCGGCCGCTGCTGGCCCCTCGCCACAGCTCGGCAAGCTCGCCCCGCCCCCTGCTCAATCAGGAGCCATCATGAACGCCCGTCTGCGCCTGTTCGTGCCGCTCGTGCTCACCCTGGGGCTCGGTGCCCTGCTCTGGCTCGGCCTTGGCAACAACCCCTACAGCCAGGATGAGGCCGTCGCAGGGCGCACTCTGCCAGCCTGGCAGAGTGACGATCTGCTTGGCGGTGCCCCCATCCACACCGCGGCGCTCAAGGGGGAGCCCTTCGTGCTCAACGTCTGGGCCAGCTGGTGCCCCAACTGCCGCGCCGAGCATCCGCTGCTGGGTGAGCTGGCCAGCGCCGTGCCCCTCTATGGCCTCAACTACCGGGACAAGGTAGATGCCGCCCGCGCCTGGCTCACCGAGGCGGGCAACCCCTATCGCGCCGTGCTGGCCGACCCTGACGGCAAACTTGCCCTTGAGCTCGGCGTATACGGCACGCCGGAGACCTATCTCTTTGCCGGCGACGGCACCCTGCTGACCCGCCACACGGGTGAGCTCACACGGGAAGTCTGGCAACGCCAGTTTGCCCCCCTGCTTGCAAAGGCCCGCAGCAACACCGCTCGCCAGCCCGACGTGGAGAAAGAAGTGCGGGAGAGCAAGCCATGAGCCGTCTCTGCTACGCCCTGATCGCGCCACTCTTGCTGGCCTTGAGCCTCGGGGCCCTTGCCAGCGGGGTCGACACCTATGAGTTTCGCCATCCCGAGCGGCAGACCCGCGCTCAGGAGCTGGCCCGCGCCCTGCGCTGCCCCCAGTGTCAGAACCAGAACCTGGTGGAGTCCAACTCCCCCATCGCCCGGGATCTGCGGCTCGAGGTCTACCGCTGGGTGGACGAGGGGCAGTCTGATGAGCAGGTGATCGCCCGCATGACGGAACGCTTCGGCGATTTCGTGTGCTACGATCCCCCCTTCAAGCGCAGCACGGCGCTGCTGTGGGGCGGCCCCGCCCTCTTGCTGTTGCTGGCCCTCAATCGCCTGCGCAGGAGCCTGCATCGCCGGCAACCGGCGCGGGTGCCGCTTGTCGGCGACAGAGCCGAGGGGGTGCTCGCCCACGACCCCAGGGCCGAACTGAACCGGCTGATCATGGCCGAGCAGCAGGCGGGGCTTGCCCCCCACAGCCGCCTCTACCGGGAGCTGGAGCTGTCCCGCCTCGCCAACGCCACCCCAACCGCCGAGCAGGCCCTGCGCGAGCGGCTGGCCAAGGACCGCACCGCCCGTCCGCTGCCCTGGCTGCGCTCCTGGATGCTGTTTGGGGCCCTGCTGCTGGCGCTGATGGCCGGTATTTATGCCGGCACCGGCCGCTATCAGGCGTGGCAGGCGTATCAGGCGCGCCCCGATCCGCTGGCGGGATTGAGCACGCGGGATCTGCAGGACAAGGAGCTGGGCGCCCTGCACCAGCGCCTGCAAGCCAACCCCACCGATCTCGACGGCTGGGCGGCGCTCGGCCAGCTCTATCTCTATCGGGACGAGTACGACAATGCCCTGCTCGCCTACCAGCGTCTTGCTCTGCTGGAGGGGGGCGCCAGCGCGGCGACCCAGGCCGCACAGGCTACCGTGCTCTATTATCAGGCGGGCCAGCAGCTCACCCCGGAGGCGCTGCGTCTGCTTGATAGCGCCCTCAAGCAGGACAAAGGCGAGGTGAGCGCCCTGATGCTGCTCGCCTCCGATCACTTCCTGCATGGTCGCTACAGCCAGGCCATTGCGCTGTGGCAGCAACTGCTCGATGAAGAGCGACCCCGTATCAACCGGACCGCGCTGATCGAGGCCATTCAGACCGCGCGGATGATGGGAGGATGACGCGGGGCAAAACAGCGATAATGCAGCGGGCCATCTTCCCTGCCGGGCGCCGTTTTTATCGCCATGGTCGCCATTAACGACCCCTTCATCATCCCAAGGCGCCGAAAGGTGCAAAAAGAGTCGTCATCCCGCCCCTCGCCAGCATATAGTGCGCCCCCGTGGTGGCGTGTCTGGCATGGCCTGACAGGCCTCTATGACTCCCTTTTGCGGGCCCAATAGCCCCGATGCGGGGGATTTCAAGGTGCGCCAACCCATAAAATGGAAATATCCGGCCACCAGACGTTGTGAAGCGTCAATTACCGTCATATAACTTAGCCAAATGTCCCTGTGAGTCGTAGTAGAGTCAAATCATGAACCTTCGTCCTTTTCTTCCCTTGCTGCTCGGCGCCTTCCTCCTTCCCGCCAGCATGGAAAGCGCCCATGCCAACCCGTTTTCTGCGACCTCTTCTTCCACCAACAGCCTGCTCGAACCCCGCAGCAACCTGCCGCTGAGATCCGATGCCTACGTGGTCGTCAACCCGAAAACCGGCGAGACCCTGGCAGAGCGCAACGCCAACCGGGTGATGTCCATCGCCTCCATCACCAAGCTGATGACAGCGCTGGTGGTACTGGATGGCAATCAGCGCCTCAACGAGACCCTCACCGTCACCATGGATGACGTGGACAGACTCAAGGGCACGGGGTCGCGCCTCGCGGTGGGCTCGCGTCTGAGTCGCGCCGACATGCTGCACATCGCACTGATGTCCTCTGAAAACCGCGCCGCCTCCGCCTTGGGACGGCACTACCCAGGTGGCCGCAAAGCCTTTATCGAGGCAATGAATGCCAAGGCCCGCATGCTCGGCATGTGGAGCACCCATTTCGCCGACAGCACCGGGCTCAACCCCCGCAACGTCTCCACCGCACACGATCTCGCCAAACTGGCTGCTGCCGCATCCACCTACCCGCTGATCCGCCAGTACACCGCCTCCGAGCAGCGTCTGGTACGCAACGGCAAGCGCCAGCTGCACTACCTCAACTCCAACCGCCTGGTACGGGAAGGAAGCTGGCCCATTCTGGTCTCCAAGACCGGTTATATCCGCGAGGCGGGGCGCTGCCTGGTGATGGGAACCCGGGTCAACAACGAGCCCGTGGTCATGGTGCTGCTCCACGCCAACACCACGGATGAACGGGTCGCCGATGCCAGAAAGATCAAGAGCTGGCTGGAAACCTCGGGCCGCATGACCCTGACGGCGCAGTCCACTCCCCAGCCCAGGCTCTTCAGCAGCCAGTAACGGCTACGAGAACAAGGGCCCCCGAACCGGCAGATGCGGGGGCCTTTTTCATGAGTGGCAATCCCCCCCTATTGCCTCTTTCTGCTCCCCCGGTGATCCCGATCGTATGGTGCTTCGTTAAGGAGGCAGAGAGAAACCAAGGGCATCAACAGGGCCGCCACATGCACCTCAAACCCCATCTACCCGAGAAGATCTGTCCCGTCTGCCTGCGTCCTTTTGCCTGGCGGCGCAAGTGGGCCCGCTGCTGGCAGGAAGTGCGCCATTGCAGCGAACGCTGCCGTCGTCGGAAGGAGCACCCCTGATGGAGCTGCGCCTCATTCTCGGGGATCAACTGAACGCAGGTCACAGCTGGTTTCGCACGCAGGATCCCGCTGTCTGCTACCTGATGGTGGAGCTGCGCCAGGAGACGGACTACTGCCGCCACCATCGCCAGAAGGTGCTCGCCTTCTTTGCCGCCATGCGCGCCTTCGCCGCCGCCCTCACCAAGGCGGGCCACCGGGTCTGCTACCTGACTCTCGATGAGAGCGCCCCCTGGCCCGATTTGCCGAGCTTGCTGGCGGCCCAGCTAGAAGCGCATCAGGCCGAGCACTTCGCCTGGCAGAGCCCGGACGAGTGGCGCCTTGCAAGCCAGCTGACCCAGTGGGCCTCAGGCCTTGCCATCCCGACCGCTGAGGTGGACAGCGAACATTTTCTCACCCCCCGCGATGGCTGGCGACGCTACCCCCACAGCCGGATGGAGTTCTTCTACCGCGCCCTGCGAAAGCAGTACCGGGTGCTGCTCGATGAACGCGGCCAGCCCCTTGGGGGGCGCTGGAACTTCGATGCCGAGAATCGCGCCAAATTGCCGGCGAGCCAACCCATCACGGCGCCCCTCACCTTTGCCAACGAGGTGAACGACATCGATGCCATGCTGACCCGCCACGGCGTCGCCACCATTGGCAGTGCCGATGCCGACGCCCTGCCCTGGCCCGTCACCCGGCGCCAGAGCCGCGCACTGCTTGAACACTTCCTTGCGCACTGCCTGCCCCACTTCGGTCGCTATCAGGACGCCCTGAGCGAGCGGGGCTGGAGCCTGTTCCACAGCCGCTTGTCGTTTTCCATGAACAGCAAGATGCTCCATCCCCTCGAGGTGATCCGCGCTGCGCAAGCTCACTGGCAGGCCAATCAGGCCACCATTTCCCTGGCGCAGGTGGAGGGGTTCATCCGCCAGATCCTCGGCTGGCGCGAGTTTGTCCGCGCCCTCTACTGGGAAAAGATGCCCGAGTATCGGCGCACCAACTTTCTCGGGGCCGAGCGACCCCTGCCCGGTTTTTTCTGGAATGGAGAAACCAGCATGGCCTGCGTACGTCACGCTATTCGACAGTCTCTGGAGCACGCCTATGCCCACCATATCCAGCGGCTGATGGTGACCGGCAACTTCGCCCTGCTGGCGGGGATCCACCCTGACGAGGTGGATGCCTGGTATCTGGGCATCTATGTGGACGCCATTGAGTGGGTGGAGCTGCCCAACACCCGCGGCATGAGCCAGTTTGCCGATGGCGGTCTGATGGGCAGCAAGCCCTACGCCAGCAGCGGCGCCTATCTCGAGCGGATGGGCCACTACTGCAAGGGGTGTCACTATCAGGTGAAGGCCCGCAGCGGGCCGGACAGCTGCCCCTTCAACAGCCTCTATTGGCACTTTCTCTGGCGCAACCGGGACAAACTTGGCAACAACCCTCGCCTCGCCCTGCCTTATGCCAACTGGGATGGCCAAACCACAGAACAGCAGCGAGCCATCCTGACGACGGCAGAGCATCATCTGCTCCACCTGGAGCGGCTCTGAATCGACCGGATTTCATGCCAGAAAGTGAGCAAATGACAACATTGAGAGCCAGTTAACAAAATGTGAATAGCGATAACCACCAATGACATCGACACCAGTTGAATATCCTGTGGCGGCTGATTAAGGTGGAGGCCCCAGTCAAGGAGAGACAAGATGGACATAGTGGTACTCGGTGGTGGCGTGGTCGGTGTGACCAGCGCCTGGTATCTGGCCAAGGCCGGTCACAAAGTGACCCTGCTGGAGCGGCGTGACGGGGTGGCCCTTGAAACCAGCCATGCCAACGCGGGTCAGATCTCCCCGGGTTATGCTTCCCCCTGGGCTGCCCCCGGCATTCCCCTCAAGGCCGCCAAATGGCTGCTGCAAAAGCACGCCCCCTTCACGGTGCGACCCACCTCGGACCCCTTCCAGCTGCGCTGGATGCTGAAGATGTTCGCTAACTGCACGCCGGCAGCCTATGCAGTCAACAAGGGGCGCATGGTGCGGCTGGCCGAGTACAGCCGCGACTGCATGAAGCAGTTGCGGGGCGAGCTGGCGCTCGACTACGAAGGGCGCCAGCTCGGCACCCTGCAACTGTTTCGCAGTCAGGCGCAGCTCGATGCCAGCCAGCGCGATATCGCCGTGCTCGAGGAGTACGGCGTCCCCTATCAGTCTCTGAATGCCGACGGCTGCGAGGAGGTCGAGCCCGCCCTGGCAAGGGTGCGTGGCAAGGTGGTGGGGGGCCTGCGCCTGCCGGGGGACGAGACGGGGGATTGCTTCCGCTTCACCCAAGCCCTAGCTGACGAGGCCCGCAAGCTCGGGGTGAGCTTCGTCTTCAACTGCGCCATCGACGAGGTCGAGATCGCGAAGGGACGCGCCGTAGCGGTCCGTGCCGGCGAGCAGCGCTTCCAGGCCGACGCCATCGTCTGTGCCCTCGGCAGTTATGGCACCGGCTTCCTGCGCCCCCTCGGAATTGAGCTCCCCGTCTACCCGGTCAAGGGGTACTCCCTCACCCTGCCGATGACGGATGCCAAGGGTGCCCCACGCAGCACCGTGCTGGACGAAACCTACAAGGTCGCCATTACCCGCTTCGACGAACGGATCCGGGTGGGCGGCATGGCCGAACTCTCGGGCTTCAACCTGGCGCTCAACCCCAGACGCCACGATACCCTGGCCATGGTGGTGAGGGATCTCTTCCCCCAGGGGGGAAATCTGGAGCAGGCCACCTTCTGGACCGGGCTGCGCCCCATGACGCCGGACGGCACGCCCCTGGTGGGCCCAAGTCCCATTCCCGGGCTCTGGCTCAATACCGGCCACGGCACCCTGGGCTGGACCATGGCGGCAGGATCGGGCCAGTTGCTCAGCGATCTCATCTCGGGCAATACCCCGGATATCAGCGACGAGGGGCTCACCCTGGCCCGCTACGGCTAGGCATTGGCCACCGTCTGTGCAAGTCTGCGAAATGAAGAGGGCGTGCCTGGCACGCCCTCTTTTTTCTTGCCCCCCTGGCTATGACGACACCGGGGTCGCCTCCTCGCTCGTCAGTCCGGGTTTCAGGGCCAGGGTGAAGAGCGCCGCCACCATGTCGGACTGGGTGATGATGCCCACCAGCTGCTCCCCCTCCACCACCGGCATGTGGTGCAGCCCCCCGTCGGAGAAGGCCTCCACCAGATCGTAGAGAGGCTGGTAGCGCCGCGCCGTCTGCACCTCCCGGGTCATCAGATCCGCGACCTGCTGCTGTTCAAGGGCCTCCTTCCCCCTCGGCTGGTGACCCGCCCGGTCGATCATCAGGTCGTGCAGGGTGATGATGCCGACCAGCCTCTCCCCCTCATCCACCACCGGCAGCGCCTTGATCTGGTGGTGGGAGAGCAGATGCCACGCTTCCATGGCGAGCGCCTGTGGCGTCGTCACGACGAGATCCCGCGACATCACATCCTGGCAACGCACCGTCCCCACCCGCTCGCGCAGGGCGTGCAACTGGGCCTCCTGCAGCAGCTCCTGCAGATCCTGGCGGCTGATGTCCAGCAGCTCCCCGTGTTTTTGCAGGGCAAAGTCGATGTCCTGGGTGGCGAGCCGGGCACTCGGCTGGGGATCCGCCGTCTGGTGGCGATTGGGCGCCACCTTGCCGCCATGGGGATAACGACGCCCCAGAGCGCGGTTGTAGAGCAAGCCCAGACTCAGCAGCAACAGGGAGTTGAGCAGCACCGGCAGCAGCACGTAGCCGACCCCGAGCGCCCGGATCCCCTCGCCGCCGATGACGGCGGTCAGGGCCACGGCGCCGCCGGGCGGGTGCAGGCTGCGGGTGAGGAACATGGCGGCGATGGCCAGCATCACCGCCAGGGCCGAGGCGATAGCCATGTCCGGCACCAGGCTCGCACTCAATACCCCCATCAGGGCCGACACCCCGTTGCCCACAAGGATGGACCAGGGCTGGGCCAGGGGGCTGGCGGGCGCGGCAAACAGCAGCACGGCGGAGGCCCCCATGGGCGCGATGAGCCAGTGCACCTCGAGCCCCAGCCCCCAGCGACACAGCAAGGCGGTGCCGAGCAAGCCGATGAGGGCGCCAAGAGCGCCGTAACAACTCTCTTTGACGCTGGTATTGGTCGATACCGGCAAAAAATCTCTGAACTGCATGGTACTCCCGCTGGCGATAACATTTATTTCAAATGCGCAATTCTAGCCACTTTCCCCCCTCCCGCACCAGCACCCCGCTCCGCCATGGCTATCATCCGCACGCTTTTTCCCTTCTTAACATTGTCTTAAGAGTCCGCTGGCACCCTCTACACCATCCCAACACTGGAGCCCAACGGTATGACTCACCTCAACGATGCCCTGCGCCGCTTCGACGGCCAACGCCGGGTCTGGACGGCGGGACTGGAGCGAACCCTGCTCGGCTGGCTTGCCAGTCGCAGCGCATTGCCGCCCTCTTCGCAGGCACCCCGCCGGATCCTGGTCATTCGCAGCACCAACCGCATCGGCAACAACCTCTTCCTGCTGCCCTTCCTGCACCAGCTTCATCGCGCCCATCCCCACGCCGAGCTGGAGCTGGTGTGCAGCCCCACCACCCTGCTCCCCTTCCTGGCCGATCTGCCCCTGCGGCGCATTCATCAGATCCGGTTGCAGGGCAGACACCTGCCGGGCGCTCTCTCGGCACTCTCGCGTCTGCGCCGCCAGCACTACGACAGGGTCTACGTCCCCTTCGCCTCCAGTACGGATCACTTCATCGCCGCCTGGGTACAGGCCCGTGAGAAATGCGGCTTCGACGATGGCCACGGGGATCTCATCTTCCAGCGTCCGCGGGCTGCGGACAGTGAGTGCCACTACGCCCACCAGCCCCTGCAACTGCTCGGCATACCGGGCAATCCGGCCGAACCCATCCCCCTTGGCAGCCTGTTGCAGGGGCCAAGCCCGGCCTTGAGTGCGCTGCGACGAGCCCATCCTGGCCGTCCCCTGATCGGCTTTTTCACCGGCGCCCGCAAGGGCAAGGGGCTCTCCCAGCCCCAGTGGCAGCGGTTGCTTGGGGATCTGCGCCGTCACAGCCCGGATGCCCTGCTGATCCAGCTCGCGGATCCCGCCGCCCCCGAGCACCTGCTCGAGGACGTGCACGTTTCCCTTGGCAACATGGGGGAGCTGGCCCGCTTCACGGGCGGCCTCTCCCTCTTCGTCAGCGCCGACACAGGTCCCCTGCACCTGGCTGCCGCCAGCGGTGTGCCCTGTCTTGGCCTCTTTACCCAGACCGACCCCGCCCGCTACGGGTGCCTGGGCGCCCAACACCTCAATCTGGTGATCGAGGATCGCAATGCCATCCCCCTCGACCGCCAGTGGCTGGCCGAGGCGCTCGCAAGCGCCCCTCACCCGGTGACGATGTCGGTTTCCCCCACCCGCTACCGGCCCGCCCTGATCCCCCTCTAGGGGGCGGCCATGCAAAAAAGAGGGAAGGCTGTCGCCTTCCCTCTCTCGTCTTGGTGACACTCACCGGGCGCTCGTCCGGGTGAATGGAAGCCCTCAGGCCAGCTCGGCGCGCAGCGCCCGGGTCGCATCGACCATCACCTTCAGGGCAGCGGTGGTCTCTTCCCAGCCGCGGGTCTTGAGGCCGCAGTCCGGGTTCACCCAGAGCCGGTCTGCCGGGATTTGTTGCGCAGCCTTGCGGATGAGGTCTTCAATCCAGCCCTGGCTCGGTACGTTCGGCGAGTGGATGTCGTAGACGCCCGGGCCGATCTCGTTGGGGTAGTTGAAGCGCTCGAACGCTTCGAGCAACTGCATCTGGCTGCGGCTCGTTTCGATGGTGATCACATCCGCGTCCAGCGCCGCCACCGCCTCGATGATGAGGTTGAAGTCGCTGTAACACATGTGGGTGTGGATCTGGGTGCTGTCCACCACCGGGCTTGCGCTCAGGCGGAAGGCGCGCACCGCCCAGTCCAGGTAAGCCTGGTGATCCTGCTTGCGCAGGGGCAGCCCTTCGCGGATCGCCGGCTCGTCGATCTGGATGATCTTGATGCCGGCGGCTTCCAAGTCAGCCACCTCGTCGCGAATGGCGAGGCCAATCTGCAGGGCGGACTGCTCGCGGCTCACGTCTTCCCGCGGGAAGGACCAGCATAGAATGGTCACGGGGCCGGTCAGCATGCCCTTCACCGGCTTGTCGGTCAGGCTCTGGGCAAACTTCGTCCACTCAAGGGTCATGGGGGTCGGACGGTCGATGTCACGGGTGATCACCGGCGGCTTCACGCAGCGGGAGCCATAGCTCTGTACCCAGCCAAAGCGGGTGATGGCAAAGCCGTCCAGCAGCTCCCCGAAATACTCCACCATGTCGTTGCGCTCGGCCTCGCCGTGCACCAGCACGTCGAGCCCGATGGCCTCCTGGCGCTCGATGGCGTCCTTGATCTGGGCCTGGATGCCCGCCTCGTAGGCCTGGTCATCGATGCGCCCGGCACGCCAATCCTGGCGCAGCACCCGGATTTCAGAGGTCTGCGGGAAGGAGCCGATGGTGGTGGTGGGCAGGAGCGGCAGCTTCAGATCCGAGCGCTGCGCGTCGGCACGCACCGGGTAGGCACTCTGGCGATCGAAGTCACTGTTGGTCAGGCTGGCGAGTCGTGACTGCACCGCCTTCTTGTGAACCCGGCTGTCGGACTCCCGATCCACGATGGGCTGGCTGTAAGCCTCGATCTTGTCCAGGGCGCCACCGTCCAGGTAGTCGGACAGCAGCCCCAGCTCATAGCACTTTTGCAGGGCGAAGGCGAACCAGCTGCGAGTCTGGGGATCCAGCTCGTGCTCCAGGGTCAAATCCACCGGGCTGTGCAGCAAGGAACAGGAGGAGGCCACCCAGAGGCGCTCGCCAAGCTTTTCTTTCAAGGCCTTGAGGGTCGGCGCCAGCTTGGCCAGGTTGGCACGCCAGACGTTGCGGCCGTTGATGACACCCGCCGAGAGTACCCACTGGGCCGGCAGGTGCGGGACCAGGGTCTCGAGCTGCTCGGGGGCAGCCACCAGATCCAGGTGCAGGCCGTCCACCTTCAGACTGGTGATGATGTCCCGCTGATGGGCCACGGACCCGAAGTAGGTGGTGAGCAGCAGCTTGCAGGGGCCGCTCAGGCGCTCATATGCCTTGAGGTAGGCCAGGCGCCACTCATCCGGCAGGTCCAGCGCCAGAGCCGGCTCGTCGATTTGCACCCACTCCACCCCCTGGGCCGCCAGTTTGGCCAGGATCTCCTGGTAGACGATCAGCAGGCGATCCAGCAGTTCGAGGCGGGAGAAGCCGCTCTCTTTCTCCTTGCCAAGCCACAGGTAGGAGACGGGGCCCAGCAACACCGCCTTGACCGGCAGCCCAAGGGCCTTGGCCTCTTCCACCTCGTCAAAGAGCTGGCTCCAGCCCAGCTTGAAGCGCTGGTCACGGTAAAATTCCGGCACCAGGTAGTGATAGTTGGTGTTGAACCATTTGGTCATCTCGGCAGCGGCCGCCGCCGGACCGGTCGGCGCACGGCCACGGGCCACCCGGAACAAGGTGTCGAGGTCGGTGTCGCCGTGGCGGTGACGGGCAGGCACGGCGTCTACCAGCAGGCTGGTACCCAGCACCTGATCGTACCAGGCAAAATCCCCCACCGGCAGCAGGTTGACCCCGGCGGTACGCTGGGCCTGCCAGTGGCGCTCACGCAGGCTCTTGCCCACGGCGACCAGCTCGGCCTGGGTGGTTTCGCCACGCCAGTATGATTCGAGGGCAAATTTCAGTTCGCGCTTGGCGCCGATTCGGGGAAAGCCCAGGGTGTGTGCGAAGGTCATAGGTTCCATTCCTTATGCTCGTTTATCTGATGAGGATCTGGATTGTTTGGCCATCCAGATGTTTACACATCCAAAATGACAAGATAAGGTGGCCTTGGCTATTGAATCCTCTTCAACTGGCTCTCAAGAATTTCTCAACTGACGCACAAAGGAGCAGTGCCATGGTCGCGCCCACCCCATCCAGCCCCCCTCAGAGCAGCAATCTGGGCATCGATCTCAAACACCTGAAGACCATCAGCGCCCTGGCCGAGCAAGGGTCCCTGGCCGGGGCCGCACTCACCCTCAACCTCACCCAGTCCGCCCTCTCCCACCAACTCAAGGAGCTGGAGACCCGCCTCAATCTGGAGCTGTTTCTTCGAAAAAGCCGCCCTCTGGTGCTGACGGCGGCAGGCCAGCATCTGCTGGCCCTGGCCCGTCAGGTGCTGCCCGCCCTGGCCCAGACCGAGCGCCAGCTGGTCGCCCTGCACAGCGGCGAAGCGGGCAGGCTGCATCTGGCCCTCGATTGCCACAGCTGCATCCAGTGGCTGCTGCCGCTGTTGCCGGACTTTCGCCGCCAGTGGCCCGGCGTGGATCTGGAGGTGGAGTCGGTGCCAGGTTTCGATGCCATCAGTGCGCTGCTTGGCGGCCAGCTCGATCTGCTGCTCACCTCGGATGTACAGGCCCGCGGGGATCTTCACTTCGAGCCGCTGTTCGCCTTCGATCTCACCCTGGTGATGGCGCCGGATCACCCCCTCTGCCAGCAGCGGCGCATCGCACCGGACGATCTGCGACCGGAGGTACTGCTGGTCTACCCGGTGGAGCGGGCGCGCATGGACGTGTTCAGCCGTTTCCTGCAACCGGCCGGGGTGGAGCCCGCCCGCTGCAAACCGGTGGACAACACCTCTGTCATGCTGCAGATGGCCGCCGCCGGGCTCGGGCTCGCCGCCCTGCCCCGCTGGGCCAGCGAGGAGTTCGTGCGCCAGGGCCTGCTTGAGGCGCGCCCTCTCGGGGAGGGCATTCGCCGCCACATGTATGGCGCCGTGCGCGCCGCCGACAAAGATCAGGCCTGCCTGCAGAGCCTGTTCGAGCGCATCCGCACCCGGATGGCGGCCCAGTAAGCCGGACACAAAAAAGCCGCCAGGATCAGGCGGCTTTCATCACGGGTTGCCCGCGCAGACGAAGAGTCGGGCATCAGCACTCGTCACCCCTCGCCCCACCCAGCCTTCGCGGGCAGTTGCCACAAAGCTCCCCATCCCGGCGCTTGTAGTGCAGGCAGCAGCGCTGGCGCACATAGCCCGGGAAGGCCTCGTCCCGGGGCAGGCCCGCCTCGCGCCAACCCGTCAGATGTGCCGACGGCAGGCCACAGGATTCAAGCCAGAGGGGGGCATGGGCCCTCACCTCCTCCCGACTCACTTCCCCGAAGAAATCGGGCACCCGCACCAGGGCCGCCAGCAGATCGTCCGCCAGGAGCGGGCGCACGAAACCGGGGCGCAGCCGCTGCGCCGTCCCAAGGAGGGTGAACAGCCCCTGCCAGTGCGCCTGGAGTCGCTCCCCGGCCGTTTTGATCAACACGCCGGCCTCCCCTCTGATCATGGGCTCGGCCGGCAGGGTAAAGCCCGACACCACGCCGGCCTCATGCCCCTGTCCCAGCCTGTCGAGGGCAGGCACGGCCTGATGGCGATAGACGGCCACCATGGCGAGATAGATGGATTGCCAGCAGAGCATGCCCCAGCTGCGGGTGAGCCAGTAGGCGGGCCCCGCCTCCGAGTGTGCCTGCTGCCAGTGCGCATGGAGGGCTGCGGCCACCTCGGCCGACGTCGCTCCGGCGGCATCCGTCAGTGGCGGGCGCACGTCACCGACCGCCACCAGGTTCCCCTTGAGGGACGGGATCAGGCTGGCCGCCGCCGCGAACAGGGCCTGGTGATCCGAGACGAGGGCGCGTTCCGCGTCCGCTTTCTCCCGGCCAAGGCCGTGCTCCCGACCAAGGCTGCGCGGCACACCGCGCGCCCTCTCCTCGCCCATTCGTTGAAAGGGCCCCGGGCGCGTGCCGGGGCGCAAGGTCAGAATGCGTATTTGAGTCGCGCCTCCACGCTTCGTTCGGCCCCGAACCAGCAGTTGTTCTGGTCGTAGCAGGAGTAGTAGGTCTTGTTGAACAGGTTACTGGCGCCAAGTGATACCCCTACCCCTTTCAGGCTTGCGCTGAGGGCGGCGAGATCGTAGGAGGCGGACATATCCATCAGGAGGTAGTCCGGTACCTTGTCGGTGTTGGCGGCATCCATCTCCGCCTCCCCCACGTAGCGCAGGCCGGCGCCCACTCGCATCCCCTCGAGGTTGCCGCCGGGGTAGTAGTTGCTCCACAGCGACGCCATCTGTCTGGGGACCCAGACCGGCGTCTTGCCCTGCAACGTGGTGGTATCGCGCGTGATCTCCATGTCCATCAGGGTGTAGTTGAGGGCCAGATCCAGCTGGCTGGTGAGATCGGCTCTCCCCTCAAGCTCGATGCCCCTGGAGACCGTCTCCCCGGTCTGCAGCTTGGGCCCGTAGACATTGTCCGGGTCCGTCACCAGGGCATTCTTCTTGGTGATGTGGAACGCCGACAGGGTCGCCGTCTTGCTCATGTCGTCGGAGAGGAACTTGACGCCCCCTTCCCACTGATGACCGGTCGCCGGTTTGAACGCCTGACCCTGCTTGTCCGCCCCCGGCACCGGCTCGAAACTCTCGGCATAGCTCGCATAGGGGGAGAAGCCGCCATCCAGCTCATAGAGGGCGCCGACGCGGAAGGAGAGGTTGTCCTGATCGATGTGGGCCAGGGACTGGCTGTCCGCCCCCTGATAGAGGGTCCGGCTGTCGGTGTCCATCCGATAGCGGTCGTAGCGGGCGCCGCCGATGGCCACCAGCCGATCGAGGCGCACCTGATCCTGCAGATAGACGCCGGTCTGGGACTGACGGATCACCTTTTTATCCTGGTAGTTGAAAGTGAGTGCCTCTGGGACTATCTGGCTATGGTTCGGGTTGAAAATGTCGATGCTGGGCGCCGAGTAGTCGAGGGTATCCCGGTAGAGGATATGGGCATCTAGGTACTGGTAATCGACCCCGAGCAGCAGGTTGTGCTGGGCAGAGCCCGTCTGTACCTTGCCCGCCAGCTGGTTGTCGATGACAACGCCCCGGGACTCTTCATCGGTGAGATAGGCGTTGCGGGCCAGGGTGCGGTTGTCCGCCGCCAGGGCCGCGTTGTAGGTGTTGCGCTGATAGGCGGACGCATCCATGTAGCGGGCATTTTGCAGCACCTGCCAGCGCTCGTTGAAGTCGTGGCTGAGCTTGTAGCCCAGCAGGGTCACATCCCGGTTGTACTCGTTCCAGTTCTCGTCACCAAGGAAGGTGTCGCTGCCAAGCTGCCCCAGGGGGTTGGACTTGGCCGAGCCGCTGGCGGGCACAGTGGTGTAGATGCCGGCCTCGGGATCCTTCTGGTAGTAAAGGTTGAGGTTCAGCAGGGTGCGCTCGCCGAGCTGCCAGTCCAGGGACGGCGCAAAGACGTAGCGCTCCTCCTTCGAGGTCACCGCCTGGCCATCCTTCTCCCGGGCCAGTCCCACCAGCCGATAGGCGAGCTGCTCGTTGATGGCACCGGTGCTGTCGAGGGTCATCTCCTTGAGAGTGCCCGTGCCGGTCGCCACGCTCACGTTGTGCTTGCTCTCCCGCTGGGGGCGCTTGGCGATGAGGTTGACCATGCCGCCGGGGGGCATGCTGCCATAGAGCACCGATGTCGGCCCCTTGAACACCTCCAGCTGCTCGATGGCCACCGGATCGATCTGGGGTTGCAGGTTCCAGTCGTTGTACTGGAGCAGCAGGCCGTCATAGAAGTTCTGGTAGTTGTCAAAGCCACGGATGTTGAACAGATCCAGCCGGTTGACCGCCCCGCCCCGCAGCTCGGTGTTGACGCCGGGCACGTAGCGCAGCGCCTCGCTCACCGAGCTGACGCCGCGCAACGACAGGGTCTCCCCATCCACCACCGAGATGGCCTGGGGCGTCTCGATGGGGTCGAGCCGGGTCTTGGTCGCGGTGTTGCGATAGGTCTGGCCGAGCACGGTCAGGGTCTCGTCGGCGGTGGCCGTATCCTGGCTGTCGGACGCGGCGGCCTGTACAGAGCCTGCAAGCAGGGTGGAGATGGTCACGGCGACCAGGGTCAAAGGGGGGTGAACAAGCTGCATCTGATCCTCGATTACTTACTGCATGTGAATAGTAACAAATATCATTTGCATTTTATTGTTCTATTTTGCCCCGATATTAACAATTTGGGGCATGTTGGCGGGGAAGCGGGGAAAGCGAGGGTGGCAGGCACGCCATCTCCTATCGGAGGCAACATGGCAACGCCGTCGAAGCTCTCAGGGAGGGCTCATCATGGCCGCCTGATGAAGGTCACCGCCTTCACTTGCATCGTCAACCGGCGAGTAGCCATCACATATTCAGAACATGGCGGCATTTTCACCACCATATTCACACTCATCAGACAAGTATGGTCGCGATCTCCCTCTCCTTGTTGATCCTGGTCAATCGCTATTGATAAACGAGGCGATAGCATGCCCACCCTTTTATCAGCCCTGATTGAGACAATACCAAGCCATCAGCACACGCCTATGAATGAGACCGCCCACCAAAATCTGCACTGCGATACCCAGCTCAACGTCACCTTCGGAGTCATCATCCTGACCCTGCTTATCGCCCTGATGGCCGTCAGTGTCAGCATCCGGACCTCTGCCGAGCGCAAGTACCACAAGGTGGCGGCCATGTTCGTGCACAACATGGCGACCCAGTCCATCGAGCCACAGTTCAAGTCACTGGAGCATGTCCTCAACGAAACGGGCAGTGTCATCGATGAATCAGGCCTGGATGCCTTCCTCAATGAGGGCAACACGCCCCTTGGCCTCTCCCTGATGCAAACGTTGGCGCTCACCCCCTATGTGAAGAGCATCCTGCTCGCCGATCCGCAGGGGCGGTTCAACTCCATCCCCCATCTGCCGGTCGGGGAGCACTTTGATGCCAGGGAGCGCCCCTGGTTTCTCGCGGCCGCCGTGCGAACCCTCTTCGTGCACTACACCGACCACTACCCCAGCAAGTTCGATGACAAGAGCCGCAGCGTCTCCGTCTCCCGCCCCCTGCTCGACAAGGAGGGGTTCTTCCTCGGCACCCTGGCCATGAACGTGGATCTCGAGCAGATGAGCTATCCCCTGCGTCAGCTCATGAGCCCTCTCAAGGGGGAGTTCTACCTGGTCGATCGGGCGGGCGACATCCTGCTGCATTCGGATGTGGGGAACCTGTTTCGCCATCGCGTGGACCGCCGGCTCATCGAGCAGATGACCAACGGCGCCGACCACCTCTTCGATGCAAAGCGCCAGACCCACCTCTATTACTACTCCTTCTCCAACCCGGACTGGTTCGTCATCTATGCCGTCAGCGATGCCAGGTTCAAGGAGGTAAGCAGCAGCGAGTCCCACCAGCTCCAGATCACCCTGGTGGGCTGCATGCTGATCTGCCTGCTCTGCTGGTGGTCCTTGCGTCATGTGCTCAGCAAGATGATTTTCGAGATCATCGCCCTGATGCGCACCGGACGCATCCACGCGGGCAAACCGGGGGATCAGTTGCGCCAGGAGATCCAGAGCGGCCATCGCCAGATGCTGGAAGCCGTGGAGGCGTCCAACACGGATGCCCTGACGGGTCTGTTCAATCGCCGCTGCTTTGACAAGGCACTCGACGACCAGCTGATCGCCGGCCGCCCTTTCTGCCTGGGGTTGATCGATCTGGACAACTTCAAATCCATCAATGACACCCACGGCCACCCGGTCGGTGACGACGTCCTGCGGGCGGTTGCCCGGGAAGGGCGGCAGATTGCAGGCCAGGAGGCCACCCTCTACCGCTACGGCGGCGAGGAGCTGGCCATCATCATTCCCGGGGATGACAGCACCAGAGCACGGACGATGCTCGAGCAGTGGCGCACCCAGGTGGCACAGCGACCATGGCGCGAACCGGACCTGGTGGTGACCTTCTCTGCCGGGCTGGGACTGTGGCGACAGGAGTCCGCCGAGCAACTGCTGGCGCGGGTCGATCAGGCGCTCTATCAGGCCAAGGGTGCCGGCAAGAATCGGGTGCATCATGCCGATTGATCCCCTGGCACAGCGTCTGCGTCTGGCCATCGTGCTCGGGCTCCTCTTGCTGGTCGGCCTCACCGCCCTCAACCTCCTGCAGGCGGCCAGCGGCCTTCGCAAGGACAACGCGCGCAGCCTGAACCATGCTAGGGCCATGATAGAGAGTGCCATCAACGACAGTCAGTCCCTGGTCAAGGCCGCCCACCCCCTCGCCATGGGCCGCTGCCAGGATGAGCAACTGGCCCTGCGCGACCTCATCACCGCCTCCCCCTATGCGCGGGCACTCTATGTGCTGGGGGGGCAGCAACTGCGCTGTACCACCCTGCACAGGCCCATCCTCACCCGGGATATTCCCCGTGGCCCGGCGGGCAACCAGACGCTGATCCTCGCCAGACACAGCCCCATCACCGGGCAGACCGCCATCCTCTACCGTCAGCCATCCGGCGATCGCACCCTGCTGGTGGAGCTGGACGGCTTCCACATCTTCGGCGCCTTGCAGGCCGTGATGGGAGAGGACAACCTCTTCTTCCTCCTCGGGGACCAGGCCCTCGATGGCCACGGCAGGACCCTGCCCGCAGCCCGCCTACTGGAAGGGGGACAGCGTCTGCAACAGAGCGAGCCCACCGCTCATCCCTATCGCCTGGTGGCGCTCAACGGTTACAAGGAAGTGCTGGCGTTTGCCTGGGCGTACAACCAGGAGAACCTGCTTGCCGCCCCTGTGCTGGCGCTGTTGCTGGGGCTGCTCACCTTCTATCTGAGGGGGCGCAGCGGCTCCCCCCGCAGCGAGCTTGCCAGAGCCATGGCGGCCCGGGAGTTCATCCCCCATCTGCAACCCGTGATGGACAGGCAGGGGCGCCTGTGCGGTTGTGAAGTGTTGATGCGCTGGCGTCATCCCACACAAGGGATGATTGCCCCCAACCACTTCATCCCCCTCGCGGAGGAGTGCGGCTACATAGTGCCGATGACTCGCCAGTTGATGGCCCAGACCCGGGATTATCTGGTCGGGGTGGCCGACAGGCTGCCCCCCGGCTTTCACGTCGCCGTCAATGTCTGCGCCCAGCACTTCAAAAACCAGGACATCGTCGCCGAGTGCCGCGACTTTCTTCGCGCCTTCCCGGGCCAGGATCTGCGCCTGGTGCTCGAGGTGACGGAGCGGGAGATGGTGGATGCGGACGAGCAGACCCGCGCCATCTTCGATGCCCTGGACGAGCTGGGCGTGCTCATCGCCATCGATGACTTTGGCACCGGCCACTCCAGCCTCTGCTATCTGCAGATGTTCCATGTGGACATCATCAAAATCGATCGCAGCTTTATCAAAGGAATGAAAGAGGAAGGCCCCTCCCGCCATATCGTCGAAAACATCCTGGATCTCGCCCATCGCATGGGGCTGGCTCTGGTCGCCGAGGGGGTGGAGACCCAGGAGCAGGTCGAGATGGCACGCCACTATGGCATCGACTACTTGCAGGGCTTCTACTTCGCCAAGCCGCTGCCACCGGCCCAGTTCACTGATCTCCTGGCCAGCGCCACACGCCCGGAGCCATCCCGGCGCCATGCCGAAATGAGCCTCCTTCCCTAACGGGGGGCGACGGGCAGCCAGTACTCCATGGTGGCGTCGGGCTGCTGGCCGTCAAAGCCGGGGGCATAGCGCTCCAGTTCGAAACCGTCCAGCCCCCGGTATGCCGACTCCGGCAGCCAGTGCAGGATGAACCAGTGCAGGCTCTCCCCCAGCTGGGCAATGGGTCCTTTGTGGGTGAGCACGGCATACTCCTGAGCCGGCACGTTGAGACTCGACAGGCCGGGGGGCGTAGGCGCCGTCGTGGCCACTCCGGCCCAGTAAGGCAGCCGCTCCCCTGCCCCCGACACATCCACCACCCCCAGCCATTCCCTCGACAAGCCCAGCGCCCCCGTCTCGCGCAGCGCTCGCCAGATGGCGGGCACCGTCTGCTGAAAATCCGGTGAGGCATCGAACAACCCCCGGATCGTGCCCCTGACCCCCAACAAGGTGAACGCCGGCAGGCTCTCTATGCGCACCTGCACCAGGTTGGGAGAGGCAGAGCGGGGGACCGCCGCCCGCACCAGGGGCGTGCGCAGCCCCAGCCGCAGGCCCCGCTTGCGATACGCCAGCGGCGAGCAGCCAAATTGCTGCTTGAAGGCGCGGCTGAAACTCACTTCCGAGCCAAACCCGTGATCCAGCGCCACATCCAGCACCCGCAGCCGGGTGGAGAGCAGCGCCTCCGCCGCCATGCTCAGCTTCAGCTCGCGCACATAGTGAGCCACCGTCTGGCCCGTCTCATGCAGGAATACCCGTTGCAACTGCCAGCGGGACCAGCAGCTCTGCCGGGCCAGCGCCTCCAGGGAGAGCGGCTGATCCAGATTGGCATGGATGTAGTCGAGCACTCGCTCGACGCGGGTGAGGTGGGCGTACGCCTCGGGCGCCGGCTCACGGGATGGGAGGGGAGAAGTCGGTGTCATGATGCGCTTGAGACCACGCCAGCAGAGGGCGCTCTGGCCCGGGAGGGCCACATTAAACAGGGGTGTCGCGCCGACCGCAAGGCCGGCGCACCGCCAGGCTATTCATCCCGCCCCGCTCAAGGTAGACGGCTCTGGCCATGCTCGGCAAAGTGGCTGCGAAGGGCGCTGATCACCCGCCGCACCTTCTCCGGGATCTCCCGCTGGGGGGTGATGGCATGGATCTCCATGGGAGGGGCCAAAAAGCCCGGCAGCAGCGCGAGCAATCGACCGGTGGCGAGATCTTCTTCTATTTCACCTTCCGGTTGCAGCGAAATCCCCTGCCCTGCCAGGGTGAACTGGCGCAGGGGCAAGACGTTGTTGCACAGCACCCTGGGCTTGGGCTTGATCTTGTGGGCCTCCCCCTTTTCGTCCAGCAGCAGTATCCCGCCCCCCAGCATGTCCGAAGCCAGCCAGTCGTGGGCCAGCAGATCCGCCGGGCTGCGCGGCGTGCCCTTGCGTGCCAGATAGGCGGGCGAGGCACACAGCAGCATCCGGGTCTGACCCAGCCTGCGTGCCACCAGGGTGGAATCTTCAAGCGTGCCGACCCGCAGCGCCACGTCGATGCGATCCTTGATGAGATCCCGCTTCTCGTCGTCGGCAATGATCTGGATGCCCAGGCCGGGGTGAGCCTGCAGCAGCGGCGAGAGCGCCCGCGCCAGGGGCTGGCCCGCCATCCCCACCGGCGCGGTGATCCGCACTTCTCCGAGCAGGCTGTCGCGCACCTCCGAGAGGCGCAGCTCGGTGTCGTTCAGGGTCTGCTGCAACGACTGGCAACCCTGCCACACCACCTCCCCCGCCTCGGTCAGGCTGAGACGGCGGGTGGAGCGGTGCAGCAGGGGCAGACCGAGCTGGCTCTCCAGTTGACTGATATGCTGGCTGACGGCGGACGGGGTCATGCCGAGGGCCTTGGCGGCGCCGGTCATGCTGCCCGCCTCCACCACGGCGGCAAAGATGGCGTAGCGTCTGAGCTGATCCATTATGAAGCCCTGCTTACAAGTGAATACAATTTTAAGTGGATTATTAAATCACACTCGGGGGCGTAGGATAGCCCCATTCCCACAGTGAAGGAGAATTCCCATGAAGATTGCCCTCATCGGTGCCAGCGGTTTTGTCGGTTCAGCCATCCTCCAGGAGGCCGTCAGCCGCGGTCATCAGGTCACCGCCATCGTGCGTGACGTGAGCAAGGTCGCCGCCCATCCCCTGGTCACCGCCGTGGCGGTGGACGCCCAGGACAGCCAGGCACTGGCCAGGGTGCTCAAGGGGCACGATCGGGTGATCAGTGCCTACAACCCGGGCTGGAGTGCCCCGGACATCTACGATCAGTACCTCAAGGGTGCCAGCGCCATCGTGGCCGCCGCCGTCGCGGCCAACAGCTGGCTGCTGGTAGTCGGCGGTGCCGGCAGTCTGGAAATCGCCCCGGGCGTGCAGCTGGTGGACACCCCGGAGTTCCCGGCAGAGTGGAAGCAAGGGGCCCTCGCGGCCCGGGATGGTCTCACCGCCCTTCGCCGGGAAACCACCCTCGACTGGCGTTTCGTCTCCCCACCGGTGTTCCTCGAACCCGGCGAGAAGCGCGGCGATTACCGCCTTGGCACGGATCAGGTGCTGTTCAGCGGCGATCAGCCCGCCGGGATCACGGTCGGCGATCTGGCGGACGGGGTGCTGAACGAGGCGCAAGCACCGGCTCACCTGCGCCAGCGTTTCACCCTGGGTTATTGAGGAAAGGCGCGCCAGCAACCCTTCCCATGACAGTCACACGGAGGGAGGCGGATGCCTCCCTCCGCCTTTTCTCTCCCGCGTCTATCCCGTCACGCCAATGTCGCTCTCACCCGGTACGGCAGATCGCTGCCTGAGCCGCCCGTTGCTCGTTCCATTCGCTCAAGTCCGAATTCCATTTCGAATTTTGTATATAACTAAGAATATTTTGTTGCTTCCACCTTATAACCTCGAACAGTAGCATCACCCTCAACCCAAACGGCGCCACTCAAGAAGGGTGCGCCCCGGTTTCGCAACACCCCGCACGCCGGGGCACGCAGACCCCGTTCACGGAAAGTGAGGAGATGCCCATGACCACCCCATCATTGCCGATCATCGATCTCGCCGCCCTCAAGGGCACCCCGGCTGCACGCAGCCAGATGCTGGCGCAGCTTGGCCAGGCCGCCCGCGAAGTGGGCTTTTTCTATCTGGTGGGCCATGATCTGAGCGAATCGGCGCGCCAGGAGACCCTGGCGCTCGCCGCCCGCTTCTTCGCCCTGCCACTTGAAGAAAAACTGGCGGTGCAGATGGTTCACTCCCCGCACTTTCGCGGCTACAACCAGGTGGGGGCAGAGCTCACCCGGGCACGGCCGGATCTGCGGGAGCAGTTCGATATCATGAATGAGGCCCAGTCCCTGCCTGTGGTGCACATTCGTGAACCCTGGCAGCGCCTCATCGGCCCCAATCAGTGGCCCGCCGCCCTGCCCGAGATGAAAACACGTCTGCTGGCATGGCAGGATCGACTGAGCGACATCACCCTCACCCTGCTGGACGCTTTCGCAGAGGTGCTGGGGCAGCCCGCCTGCGTATTTGACGAGAGCATTCGCGGTGCCCCCTACCAGCACATGAAGCTCATTCACTACCCCGGACAACCAGAAGGCAGCAGTGGTCAGGGGGTAGGTGCCCACAAGGATCCCGGCTACCTGACTCTGGTGATGCAGGACGATCACTCCGGGCTCGAAGTGGAGACGGCGGATGGCTGGATCCCCGCGCCCCCCCTGCCGGGCGCCCTGGTGGTCAACATCGGCGAGCTGCTGGAGCTCGCGTCCGACGGCTACCTCAAGGCCACCCTGCACCGGGTGGTGAGCCCCCCTCCCGGGGTATCGCGCCTCTCCTGCGCCTTCTTCATGGCGGCAAGGCTGGATGCGACTGTGCCACTGCTTAGCCTCTCCCCCGAGCTGGCGGCGCTGGCCGAAGGGCCCCAGAGCGATCCCGCCAACCCGCTCTTTTATCAGGTGGGGGAGAACGTGCTCAAGGGGAGGCTGCGCTCCCACCCGGATGTGGCGGCCCGCCACTATGCAGGCGAGCCGCAGCGCGAGCCAGCGCTAGTCTGACAACCCGCCACTCGACATTAAAAAAGGGGCGCGACGGCGCCCCGGATAACACAAGCAGTCGGGCAACGACCTGACAATGACGGAGTACAAAAATGAAATTCAAGACCATGAGCGTACACAGCGGCCAGCGGATCGACCCCCAGACCGGAGCCCTCACCACCCCGCTCTACCAGAGCAGCACCTTCAGCTACTTCAACGCCCAGGCGGGCAAGGAGCGCTTCGCAGGTCAAGCCCCCGGCTTCATCTACAGCCGCTTTGGCAACCCCACCACCGCCGAACTGGAGCAGAAGCTGGCAGCCCTCGAAGGTGCAGATGAGTCACTGGTGGTGGCCAGCGGCATGGCGGCGGTGAGTGCCATCATGTATGCCCTGGCAGACAGCGGTGATGAAGTGGCCTATATCGGCCCCCTCTACGGCGGCACCGATGCCTTCCTCAAGCAGACCTTCAGCCGCGCCGGCATCAAGATCACCGCCTACGAGAGCGATCAGGCGCTGCTGGCCAACATCCGCCCCGCCACCAAGGTGGTACTCTTTGAAACCCTGACCAATCCCACCCTCAAGGTGGTGGATCCGCGGGTGGTGGTGGAGGCGGCCCGCAAGGTGGGTGCCATCACGGTGTGTGACAACACCTTCCTCACCCCCTATCTGCTGCGCCCGCTCGAGCTTGGCATCGACATCGTCATGCACAGCGGCACCAAGTACCTGGGCGGTCACGGCGACATCATCGCCGGGGTGGTGGCGGGTCGTCATGAGCTGATGAAGTCGATTCGCACCGTGGCCCTCAAGCACATCGGCTCCCCCATCGGCCCCCAGGAGGCCTACCTGCTGCAGCGCGGGGTCAAGACCCTTCCCCTGCGCATGGATGCCCACCTGCACAACGCCCAGAAGGTGGCTGACTTCCTGGCCGCCCACCCGGCAGTGAAGAAGGTGATCTACCCGGGCCTTGCCAGCCATCCGGGCCACGATACCCTCGGCGCCTTCGCCAGCGGCTTTGGCGGCATGGTGAGCATCGAGCTGGAAGGCGGGTTTGAGCGCTGCGCCACCCTGCTCGACAACCTGCAACTCTTCGTGCAGGCGGTGAGCCTCGGCGATCTCGAGAGCCTGGCCTGCCATCCGGCCAGCACCACCCACGCCGCCATGGACGAGACGAGCCGCCTCGCCGCCGGAGTCAATGACGATCTCATCCGCTTCAGCATCGGGGTGGAAGACGCCGACGACCTGATTGCCGATCTGGCCGCCGCCCTGGCCCTCCTCTGATATCCAGTAGCGATCCGGGCGAGTGACGCAATAAAAAAGGGAAGGCAATGCCTTCCCTTTCTCTTTTCTGCCCGTCGCCCTCATCAGACGTCGTGGTAATCCTGGCAGGCGCTCAGGGTGTTCTCCATCAGGCTGGCGACCGTCATGGGGCCCACGCCCCCCGGTACCGGCGTGATGAAGGCGGCGTGATTGCGCGCGGTCTCATACTCCACATCTCCCACCAGGGAGCCGTCCGCAAGGCGGTTGATGCCCACGTCGATCACCAGGGCACCGGGTTTGACCCACTCCCCCGGAATGAAGTTGGGCTTGCCCACCGCCACCACCAGCAAGTCGGCCCGGCGCACCTGGGTCTCCAGATCCTGGGTGAAGCGGTGACAGGTGGTGGTGGTGCAACCGGCCAGCAGCAGCTCCAGCGTCATGGGGCGCCCCACGATGTTGGAAGCCCCGACCACCACCGCATGCAGACCATGGGTCTTGACGCCGGTGGTCTCGATCAGGGTCATGATCCCCTTGGGGGTGCAGGGTCGCAGCGCCGGGATGCGCTGGGCCAGACGACCCACGTTGTAGGGATGGAAGCCATCAACGTCCTTGTCGGGACGAATGCGCTCCAGCACCTGGGTGGTATCGCAGTGGGCCGGCAAGGGCAACTGCACCAGGATGCCGTCCACTTCCGGATCCTCGTTGAGCTGGTCGATCAGGGACAGCAGCTCCGCTTGTGTCGCCGTGGCGCTGAGGTCATAGGAGCGGGAGACAAATCCCACCTCTTCACAAGCGCGACGTTTGCTGCCCACATAGACTTGGGAGGCCGGATCCAGCCCCACCAGGATCACCGCCAGACCCGGTGCCCGTTTCCCCTGCGCCAACCGCTGTTGGACTTGCGCGGCGACCTGATTGCGAATCGTTTGCGCAACCTGTTTTCCATCAATGATTTTGGCAGACATCGTTCTTCACTCACCATGTGTTCAACTGCGGCGCATTGTCGCATTTTTTTGGCGCGGGTGTTAGCGGCTCTCGCAGGGAGGGCAATAAGTAGGCACTTGAATTTACTGGCGGAAAAAGTCGTTGACGCTGACTTTGGCGCTTGGGTATGATGCCCGCCCGTTGCCCAGTGGTGCCGCCGAAGGTATGCTGGATGGCGAATTTTCGGTGATTAGCGCAGCCCGGTAGCGCATCTGGTTTGGGACCAGAGGGTCAAAGGTTCGAATCCTTTATCACCGACCAGGTTCATCGGGAAATCCCCGGATTTCTTGATACAACGCGCCCTTAGCTCAGTCGGATAGAGCAACGGCCTTCTAAGCCGTGGGTCGCAGGTTCGAATCCTGCAGGGCGCGCCATCGATACACATGAGTTTGATAGCTGTATCGAAGGCAGATTTCAGTGGTGGCTGTAGCTCAGTTGGTAGAGTCCCGGATTGTGATTCCGGTTGTCGTGGGTTCGAGCCCCATCAGCCACCCCATTATTCCCCTCCAGGCTGGGATCAGCCTGATGAGACAGCAGCACGCTGTCTGTTTGGACCGGCCACTGGCCGGTCTTTTTGTTTCTGCGCCGCCCGCTTTTTGGCGCAACGCCCCCACCCCATCCTCTGGCGCTCGGTGCCCTGCTCAGGACGCAGTCCGGACCGCCGTCACAAAAATGGGGTTTTCTGCCCCGCTCAAGACAAGCCCTCCTCATGCCATGACCCAGCGCAAGTCCAGGTCTGCTCCCTCGTGTTATGGATAAAAAGATTGATAACGCGGCTGCCAGGGCGCTCCTTCCTTCTCTTACCCCTTGTACAGGAGCAGCCAAATTCGATGGCACCGATTCATCTTTTCGTAATACGGTCATCCCATCCTTAATCAATTAGCTGAAATATAAGGAGTTATTGATATCCCCCCGATGCCGGTCCAAGGCCCAGCCTGTCAGATGCCCCGCCGGTTGCAGGAAAAGTTCCCATACTGAGTTGTCTGCATTGCACATGACTGCCAAGGAGAGACAGAGATGAGTGAAGAAAGCAAATGCCCCTTCAACCACACCGCCGGCGTCGGCAGAACCAATCGAGATTGGTGGCCGAACCAGTTGCGGCTGGATCTGCTGCATCAGCATTCCCCCGGCGCCGATCCCATGGACAAGGACTTTGACTACGCCAAGGCCTTCGCGAGCCTGGATTACAAGGCACTCAAGAAAGATCTGGTCAAGCTGATGACGGATTCCCAGGAGTGGTGGCCGGCGGACTTCGGTCACTACGGCCCCCAGTTCATCCGCATGACCTGGCATGCTGCGGGCACCTATCGCACCACCGACGGTCGCGGTGGCGGCGGCCGTGGCCAACAGCGCTTCGCCCCCCTCAACAGCTGGCCTGACAACGTCAACATCGACAAGTCCCGCCGCCTGCTCTGGCCCATCAAGCAGAAATACGGCAACAAGATCTCCTGGGCCGATCTGCTGATCCTCGCCGGCAACGTCGCCCTGGAGACCATGGGTTTTCGCACCTTCGGCTTTGGCGGTGGGCGGCCCGACGTGTGGGAGCCGGATCAGGACGTCAACTGGGGGGATGAAATTGCCTGGCTCGGGGTCGATCCCGATCGGGTCAAGGGCGATCGCGAGCTTACGGCCCCCTTCGGTGCCACCCACATGGGCCTCATCTACGTCAACCCGGAAGGGCCCAACGCCAGCGGTGACTACATGGAGGCTGCCAAGGACATCCGTTCCACCTTCGGTCGCATGGCCATGAACGATGAAGAGACGGTCGCCCTTATCGCGGGCGGCCACACCTTCGGCAAGGCCCACGGCGCCGCGCCCGAATCCCACAAGGGGCCAGAGCCGGAAGCCGCGCCTCTGGAGGCCCAGGGCCTCGGCTGGATGAGCGACTTCGGCAGCGGCCATGGCAAGGACACCGTCTCGAGCGGGCTCGAAGTGACCTGGACCAAGACACCGGCCCTGTGGAGCAACAACTTCTTTGAAAATCTGTTCAACTACGAGTGGGAGCTGACCAAGTCGCCTGCCGGCGCCAAGCAGTGGGTGGCCAAGGATGCACCGGAGATCATTCCCGATGCGCACATCCCGGGCAAGTTCCACAAGCCGACCATGCTCACTACCGACCTGACCCTGCGCTTTGACCCCGAGTTTGGCAAGATCTCCCGCCACTTCTACGAGGATCCGCAGGCCTTCGCCGATGCCTTCGCCCGCGCCTGGTTCAAGCTGACCCACCGTGACATGGGCCCCATCGCCCGCTACCTGGGGCCGGAGGTACCCAAAGAGGAGCTGATCTGGCAAGACCCCATCCCCGCCGTCAATCATCCCCTGATCGATGACAAGGACGTGGCCCTGCTCAAGGAGCAGATCCTGGCGACCTCCCTGTCCGTGGCCGAGCTGGTCTCCACCGCCTGGGCCTCCGCGTCCACCTTCCGTGGCTCTGACAAACGCGGTGGCGCCAACGGTGCCCGCATCCGGCTCGCCCCGCAAAAGGATTGGGCAGTCAACCAACCGGCACAGCTGGCCAAGGTCCTCAAGACCCTCGAAGGGATCCAGCAGGCCTTCAACGCCTCGGCCACCGGTGGCAAGAAGATATCCCTCGCCGATCTCATCGTGCTGGCGGGCGGCGTGGCTGTCGAGCAGGCCGCGAAGAGAGCCGGTGTCGCCGTGACCGTGCCCTTCACTCCGGGCCGGATGGATGCCTCCCAGGCCCAGACCGATGTGGACTCCTTCGCGGTGCTCGAGCCCCTCGCAGATGGATTTCGCAACTACGCGGGCGAGTGCGCGGGCTTCGCGGAGACCATGCTGATCGACAAGGCGCAGCTGCTCACCCTGAGTGCCCCCGAGATGACGGTACTGGTGGGTGGCATGCGGGTGCTCGGCACCAACGCGGGCAACTGCCACGGGGTCTTTACCGCCGCCCCGGGTACCCTCTCCAACGACTTCTTCGTCAACCTGCTCGACATGGGCACGGAGTGGAAACCGGCGGCGGGCAGCCAGGGAGTCTATGAAGGCCGTGATCGCCAGAGCGGCAAGGTGAAGTGGACCGGAACCCGGGTCGATCTGGTGTTCGGTTCCAACTCCCAGCTGCGCGCCCTGGCAGAGGTCTACGCCAGTGCGGATGCCAAGGAGAAGTTCGTGAAGGACTTCGTGGCGGCCTGGACCAAGGTGATGAACCTGGATCGCTTCGATCTCGCCTGATGACGCTGGCAGGTGCCCCGTTCCCGACGCCCCGGGAACGGGGCGTTTTTTATGGGCTGCTTCCAGCCCCCGGCCTCTCCCCGCTCTTCTCGCGACGGCGCAGCCTGCCCGGCGTCAGCCGGCGGTGATGACGGTGCAGCCCTCCCCTTCGAACGTCTTGACCAGGACCGGATCCTGCCGGGTGCAGATCAGGTAGTCGAGATCCGCAGCGTGCAGGAAGGGGTAGGAGGCCAGGGACTCCAGCTTGTCGTCATTGCACAGCACCGCCAGCGAGCCGCAACGCTCCGCGACCCGGCGCTTGAACTCGCTGTCCTGGTAATGCACGGCGCTGAAGCCGAGATCCGAGGACCAGGCACAGACCCCCAGGAAACCGAGGTCGAAGCGGAACTTTTTGATGCCCTCGGCCGCCGTGATGTCGACGGCCCCGCCGACCAGCGGATCCTGCTCGCCACCGATGAGGATGGTCCTGATGCCGGGTCTCTCCAGCAGCCGGCAGGCGATGGCCGGGCTGTTGGTCACCACCGTCAGGCTCTGGTGCTCCGGCATGAGGGAGGCCAGCAGCAGGTGGGTGCTGCTGGCATCCAGGAAGATCAGCTGGTTCGGTTTGACCAGGCTCAAGGCGGCCATGGCCAGGGCCTGCTTCTGCGCAACACGCTGGGTACTGCGCTCGGTCAGGGTCCCCGTCTGGGGCGACAGGGAGATGGCGCCACCGTGGATGCGCTTGCAGCGCCCCTCACCGGCCAGATAGCGCAGATCCCGCCTGATGGTCGCCTCCGTGGTGCCCAGCGGCTCCGCCAGCTCCGCCGCCATCACTTTGTGGTGCGCGGCCAGCAGATCCAGAATGAGGAGCCGTCGCTCCTCCGGTGAATACTTGTCCATGGTGTTCCCTTGTAATGGCCGGGCGATCACCGCCCGGCCCGCCTTACGCCCCCTGCCGCTGCAGTGCGAACAGTTGCAAGATGGTGTGCATGACGGCGTCTTCATCGTTCGAGCGGGTGATGAAATGGGCGGCATCCTTGGTCCGTCGTGGCCATTGCGCATGGCGAAACTGAAGTCGGCGCACGCCATCAGCTCGATGTCATTGAGCCCGTCGCCAAAGACCAGGGTCTCATGGCGACCGGCGCCGACCAGCTGCTGCAACCTGGCCACCGTTGTCCCCTAGTGCACGCCGGCATTGGCGATGTCTATCCACTGCTTGTCGGACGCCACTATGTAGGCCTCGTCATCACACTCGCCAAGCTGGCCCCGCAGATCCAGGCAGCGGCCCTGCTTGTCATAGACGGTGATCTTCACAACGTCCGCGGTGATGTCGCCAAAATCGGCGACCGTCTGCACCTGGGTGTAGGAGCGACGCACCAAGGCTTTCAGATGATCCGGCACCTCCTCCCGGATCGCCGCGCAGGCCGCCGTGCAGGCGATGACGATATGCTCGCCCGGCAGACGCGCCAACCGACGGATGATGGCCAGGCCCAGGGCGTTACCCAGCAGCGCCTCGACCCGGTCGACCTGTTTTCCCGTGCAGGGCGCAAAATGTATCCCCTGCTGCGCCATGGCGGCAACCACCTCGGCGAACAGGGCTCGGTTGTTATCCCCCCTGCTATATGAGGAAGGTGCCGTCCATGTCCGTGATGATGAGTTTGATCATGCTGTTACCTCGGATGTATGCATGCTGATCGCGGTCATCATATCGCCACAATGGACACACACAAACAAATACAAGATCATTTTTGTTCATATGAGCTCGAAATGATCATAGCATGACCTCCTCGCTCGGAGGATCCCAGGCACAGCCCCCTCCTTCGACTGTCATCCAAGGAGACCCCATGTTGTCCACACTCTCCAGTCGGCGGCCCCGGGGTGAGCGGCTCGCCAGCCGAGCCACCTTCTTCTGCTCGGGCTTTGCCACGGCGGCCTGGGCCTCCATCATCCCCTTAGCCAAACTGAACGCCCAGATAAGCGACGCCACCCTGGGCTATGTCGGGTTGCTCTCCAGCCCCTCCCTGGTCGGCTTTGTCGCCGACGCATTCGGTCTGCCGGCTGCCCTCCACGGCGTCGTTTTGCTGATGGTGCTGGCCCTGCTCCTCAGCAGAGGCGTGGGGCTGGCACCCCGGGCCACCCCTCTTTCTACAACCTGTCAGGAGCTGCCATGAGAAACCCTGTTTTCGGCGACGTGGTATTAAATACCGAGGACATTGCGCTCGGCGTCGAGGTCATCGCCAAACGGCTCAACGAGCGATTCACGGAGGCGGTGGTGATCACCGTGGTGCCGGGCGGCATGCTGTTTACCGCCGATGTCGTCAGGGCGCTGCGCTTTGATATCGCCCTGGACTACATCTCCTGCCCCCACACTCCGGGGGAGCGCCACAACGCCTCTCCCATCGTCTTTCACAACAATGTCGGCATCCAGGGCAGAGACGTCATCCTGATGGACGACGCCATCGAATCGGGGGGTACCATGAGGCGGCTGATCGCGCACCTGCAGGCGTTCGCGCCACGTTCCCTGTCCATCGCGACCCTGTTTGTCAAATCAGGGCGCGTGGCTATCCCCGCCGAGCAGTTTTATGCCTACGAGATGACGAGCGATGACCTGCTGGTGGGCTACGGCCTGCCCTGGGAGCACAAGTACCGGAATATCCCCTATGTCTCCAGGTTGAAGAGATAACGGGACGGGACAAGGTTAGGGAGCGATGAACCGATCAGGATAAACCTGACAGCAAGGGAGGCATTGACCAGACTACATCCCGGTGTCGCCCGGTGTACGGCCTATGCCACTCCAGCAGGGCTAGTCCACCCGCATGTCGATACCGGGTAGAGACCAGATTGCCGGTTACCGGAAAAACAAAAGGCCCCGTCTTGCGACGGGGCCTTTTGTTTTATTTGGCGGTGAGGGAGGGATTCGAACCCTCGATACGTTGCCGTATACACACTTTCCAGGCGTGCTCCTTCAGCCACTCGGACACC